>DASUDH010000198.1:0-10450 GCA_036275675.1 Solirubrobacteraceae bacterium
ACCGAAGGCGCTGCCCTCTAGCAGGGTGATGTGCAGTGGCGAGCGCCATGCGCCGGGCGGCAGGCTCAGCGCGGCGCCGGTGAGGTTGCTGCTCGTCCACACGCGCCCGCGCGCCAGCCCGAGGTGGCGGAGCTCGATCGCGAAGAAGCGACGCAGGCGTGCCAGTCTCTTGGTGTCGTTGGGCATCAGCCAGCTGTAGATCGGGTCCTCCATGAAAGCCTCTGCCATCACCGCCCCCAGGCGTTCGATGTCCTCTGCGGTTGCCGGTCGTAGCCCGGGATCGGCGAGTGGGATGGACGGTGCGCCACGGTCAATGGTTGCTGATCTCTGACCCATCTTTGACTCCTGTCTTTTTGGTTGCTGTTTCTTGTGGAGGGCTTGCGGCGTCTGGGTCGGTAGCGCTGTCGCGAGGTGCCTGAAAGCGTGTTCGGCCTAGCAGGCGGACCTTTCCTCCACGACTCGGCACGAGGGTTATGTGGCGCACTGTCGTCCCCTCCGGGCGTGCTCCGACTGGCTGCAACTGCGTACGGGACAGAATCGTTCGCAGAACTGTCTTCATCTCTAGCGTGGCAAAGGCAGCTCCCAGGCAGCGGCGCGAGCCCCCGCCGAACGGGATCCAGCTGTACGGCGGCGCCTGAGAGTCGAGGAAGCGCTCGGGCGCAAACGCGTCGGCGTCGGGGAAGTTGGCGTCGGCGGACTGGACCAGGCCGATCGAGGGTGATACCACGGTTCCGGCGGGGAGGCGATGGCCTGCGATTTCGGCTGGCACAGTGAGCACCCGCCCGACATCGTGGATGACGGGACGAAGGCGCATCACCGTGCCACCGACGTCTGCGACACGAGGCAGCGTTTCGCGCAGAGCGCTGAGGCGCTGCCGATCCTTGGCGCCGATCACAGCGCGGAGGATCACCTCCAACGTAATGCGCCGCATGGCGTCCATCAGCTGAAATGGTCTGCCCGGCGCCCAGCGGTCGATCTCAGCGTGTGTCGCGGCCTCGACGACGTCGCAGTAGTTGCTCACGCTCTCGCCGTGGAAGGCGGGCAGCATCCTACGCCGTTGTGCGATGTGCTCCTCGCCGTCGATCAGAAGCACCGAACGCGAGCCCATGACCGGCTTCAAGACCGCGTTAGCCTCGCCCGCGTGGAAGACCTCCGGGTCGCCAGTGAAAACCGTCTTGATGTCCTTGGGATCAGCGAGGAAAACCCTCGTGCCGGCCGGGAAGGCGCGCACGGTGAAGGCGTCGCCGTAGCGCCTGTGGCAGGCGCGCAGGTAGTGGTCAGCGTAGCCCCAATACAAATGCGTTTGGATCGCGACGGGCAACCGCGGGCCGGGGGGAGGCTGGTTTCGCGCTCGATCGCGGGGCCGGCGTTCGGCGCTTGGACGCTCATCCGGATCGTCCGTCCTTGAAGCTGTCGTGAACCGCGGCGTAGTGCGCGGCGAGCCCGACGCCCCACCCGAGCAGCGAGTAGATGAACCAGGGGTATGCCGTTCCTCCCAGCTGCCACTGCAGGACCCACACCGCGAGGATCAGGATCTGGACGACGACGAACACCGTCGCGTGGATCCGGAATCCCTTTCGATGGCCGTGCGCCCAGCGCTCGCGTCGGCGCTGTCGGGACTGGGTTTCCGCGCGCTCGGCGGCGCGCTCGAATGCATCGGTCATCAGTTTGCCTCCTTGGTTGTTGGGAGCCCATCGAGACTCTCTATTTCGGTCGCCGCTCGTTGCAGGACGGCCGCTATGGCTTGTGGGTCCACTCGCCCCGAGAGCGGCGTAAGCCGCGCTCTGAAGCGGTCCAGCAGCGGTTCGATCGAGTCCGCGTCGCCAAACCGCGCGCCGGTGCGAACTTCGAGCGCTGCGAGCGCGTCGCGGCGTGCCTCGATCGCCTGCTCGCCCGCCGGGGTGACGCGATACGTGGTCTTACCGTCGTGTGTCTGACCGTCGATCAGCCCCTCAGCATGGAGCGCCTCGATCGCGGGGTAGACGCTGCCGGGCGAGGGGCGGTAGCGGGGGCCGAAGAGACGCTTCAGCTCGGCCATGATCTCGTAGCCGTGCCGCGGGTGCTCGGCGAGCAGCGCGAGCAGCACGAGCGGGAGCTCGCCGTGTCGGAAGAATCTCCTGGGCAACGCAACCGCTCGCTAGGCCACCGCTACGCCGATCATCCCGGCGGCGGATTGTTTGGTGTGCGCTCGCCATTGCTGCTCGTTTGATAGCGAGCCTCGCACCGTTGATGGGGCCGCTGCGGGGCGCAGCGCGGTAGCGCTCACCGGATCGTTGAGCCCCTTTAGCACGAGCGCGCCGAGAGGCTCGAGTACATGAGTGCTCGGGGCACCGGCGAGCCTGCGCACCGTCTCGGACACGACTACCTGCCCGCCCTGCGCCACGTCGCAAAGTCGTCGCGCAACGATGACCGGTCTGCCGAAGAAGTCGTCCTGCTCGCGCACAGCCTCACCCATGTCAATCCCGATCCGCAAGATCATTGGATCCCCGCAGACCGCCACCGCGCGCTGCATCGCCACGGCGCACGCGACGGCCGCGCGCGCGTCGGCGAATACCACCATCAACCCGTCGCCCAGGCTCTTGACCTCGGTGCCGGCGTGCTCGCCGATCGCTCCGCGCAGCAGTGCAAAATGCCGGCGGCGAAAGACGTGGGCCACGTGGTCGCCGAGACGATCCAGCAACGCTGTCGACCCGACCACGTCGGTGAACAGGAAGGTGTCGATCCGCGTCTCGGCGCGCTCATCCAAGGCCTTGACCCCGGATGCTGTCGTCCTATAGGAGACTTCGCCGTCGCGCGCCTCGCTCTCAATCAAGCCCTCAGCCACCAGCGCCCCGATCGCGTACTCGACCCGCTCCGGCGAGGGTTGATAGTCGGAGTCCAGGCGATGTGTGAGCTCGGCCGCGAGATCATTGCGACGCACAGGACGCTTCGCACAGAGCGCTAGTAGGGCTAGGAGGAGTTCACGGTGACGATGAGTGCTCGAGGGCATCTTAGGCTTCCTGCAAGCTTACGGATGAGTTACGAAACTCTATATCGAAACTATTACGAAATCAAGTGCGGGCGCGCCACCAGACTCGCGACGGCCACCTGACCGCGCCGCTCGAGGCGAGCACTCCGTCGAGAACAACAGCCACGCGGGATCGCCCACAAGCCGCGCAGCACCCAACCGCCGCCAGGTTACGCGACAGCCTCGGTTAGACGTGTTTCGGCAGTGCCGGAGGAGGGACTCGAACCCCGACACGCGGATTATGATTCGTTCTGAGGGGTGTTGCGGGGTCTCGCTCAGTCGGCTAGATTGGCTCTATTGCTAAGGATTCGCGTCTAGGCTGTGGCGGCTTTGGCGTCTAGTGGTGTGGAGCATGTTTGCACTTTGTTTGCGCCCAGCGGACGCCCTGCTGTCAGGATGACGGGCGTTCGCGCAGGGTGCGAATCCGGTTTTGCATCTGCGGTAGGCGGACGGTCCTGAACCTCGCGGGCAAGCGCTCGTCATCGAGCACAGCATCGAAGGTCTCGATGTTCCTGTGGAGTGCAAGGCGCGTACATCGGTCTTCTTGCGCGAAGTGGAAGATGCGCTCGTTGAGCTTCAGCACGTCGCGGACGGCAGCCGCGCCACGCGCGTCGAGCAGTAGTTGGCTGAACGCGCGGGCGCAAAGGATGGAGGCCCTGAGCTGTCGCCATGCGAGGTCGGTCTGCTTGTTCGAGAGGACGCTGTTGTGGACGCGGCTCTCCATGCAGCGCTCTGGGTGCATGACCCAGACATGGACTTGCCGATCCCCGTCGATGAGCAACTCTGCCTCGATGGCTGTCTGTCTGATGTCTTCCGAGTTCATCCCGTAGACGCTCGCCATGACGTCCAGGCGGCGCTCGTGGCCGTCGCTGTCGAGAAAGATCGCGACGCCGGTGAGCGGGGTGCGGTCCTCGAACGTGGCGACCCGAACGCGTGCGTTGAGCAGGGCGGCCGATTGTCGGAGGTCCGAGGAGTTGCCGAGAAGGTCGATATCTCGACTCGCCACCGCGTCGACGAGCGTGTCCGCTATCCGGTCTTCGAGCTTCGCTGCCCAGATGGCGACTGCCTGTCCGCCGACGAGAACGACTCGCCGGTCGCGGACGACTTGCTCCAGCCGAGCGATGATGCGCTCGGTTTCGTCAATCTTCAGCGGAGGCAGCTCGGCCTCGCTCTGCTGCTCCTCAGCCACGTGTGCGGCTCTGGATCGTCGTTCAGGACAGAGAGTGCGCCGAGTCAAGGTTGATCCGGATGCGATCCGGCGGAAGCGCGAAGACCTCGTTTTCGCGCTTGAGCTGCTCTGGCGTCTTACGCCCAGAGCGCAGCGCCTCCTCATCGGCGCGGCGATCCCTCTCCTCTTCGTCGAGAAGCACCTGAACGTCAACATGTTCTATCTGCAAGGTCATCGCCAGTCAGAGCGTAACGCCTTCTGCGGAAGCTATCCAGCCGATTCGGCATCGTGGCCGTCCTCCTGAAGGATCGCCAGCGGCTCCCCAAGGTCCCCGTCGAGCAGGTGGACGTAGTTCGCGAGCGTGTGAAGGCGCCCGAGTGATGACCGAGCCAGCGCTGGACCTGAACCGCGTTGCAGCCTTCCGCGAACAGGATCGAGGCGCAGGTGTGGCGGAAAGCGTGGAAGCCGACCCAGGGAAGGTCTGCAGCCTCCCGAGCGGGTTGAAGCACTCGCCGGAAGACGTTGTTCGGCATTAGCGGCGATCCGTTGGCGGCGGAGAATACCGGGTCCTCCTCGCGCGGCCACTCCGTAGCCGTGCGGTGCTCGCGGAGCGCGGTGGCAAGCCGCGGATCGAGCGGGATCTCGCGACGGCCGTAGCGGCTCTTGGGCGGTCCCATGCGTCCCTTCACGAGCGCGCGGCGGACCTTGACATGAGGGACGGGCGCATCGAGTGCCAGATGCCGCCACTGGAGCGCGGTGGCCTCGCTGATGCGGACGCCCGTAGCAGCCAGGAACCAGAAGAACAAATGCCACTGATCGGGGAGGAGGGCGAGCATCTCCGCCAGCTCGTCGCGGCTCATCGCCTTCGCCTCGTCGTCTTCCATGTCCTCTGCAGTCGGCCGGTGCGGCAGGTCCACGTCTCGGGCCGGGTTGGAGCGGATCAACCCCTCGCGGACGGCGGTCGTCAGGCAGGCCCGTAGCGGCGCCATGATGTTGCGCACCGTCGCATCCGAAAGGACTCGCTTCTGTGCCCGCTCGTCGCATAGCCACGCGATGAACCCCGCGATCTTCGATGGTTTGATCTCCGTGAGCCGCAGGCGCGCGGGGAAGTATTCGCAGATGTATTGCTCGATCTGCCGATATACACGTGCCACGCGCGAACGGGGATCGACCGCACAGGGCTCGACAACCTCGTGCGCCTCGAACTGCTGCGCTACAACCGGGCACAACCGACAACGTGGGGCTCCCTGGACGACGTTCACGCAACGATCGCCGGAGTCATGACGACTGGTCTTGGGCTGGCGCTTCTGAGGGCGTGTCAGACTCCACGTCCGAGCCCAGACTGAACACTTTGTGTGGACGCGAGCACGCCGACGAACGTCGCTACGTTACCGCCGGAGGTAACCAAGCGAGCAGTCCGTTGCTCCCAGTCGCCGCGCTGTCGAAGATCGCTTCTGATGAGTAGCCCCAGCGCTTCCCTCCGACCGCCGCGTGGCGGGCCGGTGTGTTTGCACTTCCGTTCACACCCCCGTGCAACTCCGGTATTCGCCGCGACCTTCAGGACGTCGAAACCCGTTGATTACCAGGGCCTTCGCAACATGCCGGAGGAGGGACTCGAACCCCCGACACGCGGATTATGATTCCGCTGCTCTAACCAACTGAGCTACTCCGGCGGGAGCGCGGAGTTTAGCCTCTCGCGAAGGATCGCCCGGCTGCCCGTGGCCGGTCGCCGCCCACCCGCCACAATCATGCCCGACAAGCCCCTGCTAGCCGTCCCGAATGTCTCCGAGGGTCGCGCGCAGGCGACGATCGAGGCGATCGCACGGGCGTTCACGGCGCGCGGAGAGGCGCGTCTGCTGGATGTCCACTCGGACGCCGACCACCACCGCTCCGTGTTCACGCTCGCGGGCGACCCCGGCGAGCTGTCGGGAGCCCTGCTCGCGGGCGCGCGGGCGGCGGTGGAGCGGATCGACGTGGGCGTTGGTCGTGACCCGGTGGACATCGGTGAGCATCCGCACATCGGCGCCGTGGATGTGGTGCCGGCGGTCTACCTCGACGCCACCCAGCGGGGCGCCGCCTGCGCGGAGGCGTTGGCGATCGCCGCCGAGCTCGGCGAGGAACTCGGGGTGCCTGTTCTCCTGTACGGCGAGCTTGCGCAGGGGCGCACGCGCGCAGAGTTGCGGCGGGGCGGCGTGAGCGGTCTGGCAGAGCGATTGCGCGCGGGCGAGCTGCGCCCCGATTTCGGCCCGTCGCGGCTGCATCCCACGGCTGGCGCCACGCTCGTGGCGGCGAGGGAGCCGCTGGTCGCGTTCAACCTGGAGCTGGCCGCGCCCGCGGGCGTCGAGGACGCGAGGCGTATCGCGAGCCTGATCCGCGAGGGCGGGCCTGAGGGCCTTGATGGGCTGCGGGCGATCGGCGTGCCGCTGCGCAGCGCCGGGCGAGGCTGTGAGGGGTCCCACGCGCGCGGGGGGGGCATAGCGTGCGGCGAGTCGACGGTCGCGCAGGTCTCGATGAACGTGGAGCGCCCGCTCGAGCTGCCGTTGGGGGAGGTCGTGGAGGCCGTGCGCAGGCACGCGGACGTGGCCCGCGGGGAGCTCGTGGGTCTCGTTCCGCGGGCTGCCTTGGTGGGCTTTCCCGCCGACGTTGCGCTCGCGGGGTTCGATCCCGGGGCGCACGTGATCGAGAACGCACTAGGGTTCTAGGTGTCCTGTGGCGAGACGGATGCGCCGTCCCGCCTAGATCGCTGGGAGCGAAGCGCGATATGGCTCAGACGAAGCGCAGACGGCAGACCAAGCATCGCGGCAACGCGGCGGGTGTGGTGGAGTCGCGCGGGCGCACGGGGCGCAAGCCGACGACGGCCGAGAAGAGCGGCAAGGGGGGCAAGACGGGTGCAGCGAAGGACAGGCGCCTGGAGCGCCTGGAACGAGCGCCGACGTGGCGCGGAGCGTTCTACCGGGCGATGGCGGCGGCGGTGTTGATGCTGCTGATAAGCATCGTGCTGCTCAAAAAGCCGAATGAGGCGATCGCGCTGTTCCCGATCGTGCTGATCGCGTATGTGCCGATCAGCTACTACACCGACACGTGGCTGTACAAACGCAGGATGGCGAGCAAGGCCAAGCAGACGGGCAGGGTGGGTTCGAAGTGATCGACGTGCGCGCGTTCACCGTGGGGCTCATCCAGGAGAACGCCTACATCGTGCGCGCGGACGCGAGTGCGACGCGCGCGCTCATGGTCGACCCGGGCGAGGAGCCGCAACGCCTGCTCGACGCGGCGAGCGCGCTCGGCGTGGAGATCGAGGCGGTGTTGATCACACACTGCCACTTCGACCACATCGGCGCTGTGGCGCCCGTCGCGAAGGCGACCGGGGCGCCCGTGTACTGCCCGGAGATCGAACTGGGGGTGCTGGCGGATATCGTGAAATGGACGATGCCCGGGTTCGGGCCGTTCGAGAGCTGGCAGGCGGAGCGCACGGTCAAGGGTGGCGAGCGGATGCGGCTGGCCGATCTCGACATCGAGGTGGTCTTCACCCCTGGCCACAGTCCCGGGCACGTCACCTATGCGATCCACGTGGGCGAAGAGGGGCGTCCCGGAGTAGACGGTGAGAGCGCCGACGGCGACGCCGCGCCGGTGGTGACCTCGACGAGCGCCCCAGGCGGCGAGTCCGCCTCGCCCGGCGCTGCCCCGGTGCTGCTCTCAGGCGACGTGCTGTTCCAGGGGTCGGTCGGCCGTACGGACCTGCCGGGGAGCGATTGGGCGACGCTCGAGCGTTCTATCAGCTCGCTGATGGAGCGCTTCGAGCGCGACACGATGGTCTACCCCGGGCACATGGGTGTGACGACGCTCGCTCGCGAGTGGGACACGAACCCGTTCCTGAGCGAGCTGCGCGCCACCGCGATGGACTATGCGCAGTCGGGGGCGGGGCGGGCTGGGGTGGGACGGGCATCCCAAAGTTGAGCGGCGAGCGGATCAAGGCGCCGCGGGGCACGTTTGACGTGCTCGGCGAGCAGGCCGCCGCGCGCGCCGCGCTGGAGGCCCGCGCACGCTCGATCCTCGAGGGCGCGGGCTATGAGCGGATCGAGACGCCAGCGTTCGAGGCCACAGAGCTGTTCGCGCGCGGAGTAGGCTCTTCGACGGACATCGTCCAGAAGGAGATGTACACGCTCACAGACGGGAGCGGGCGCTCTCTGACGTTGCGTCCAGAGGGCACGGCGCCCGTGTGCAGGGCCTATGTGGAGCACGGGATGCACAAGCTGCCCCAGCCGGTGAAGCTGTGGTATCTGTCGAGCTTCTTCCGCTACGAGCGTGCCCAGGCCGGGCGTCACCGCCAGTTCTGGCAGGTGGGCGCCGAGGCGCTGGGCTCGCAGGACCCGGCGCTCGACGCCGAGTCGATCGTGCTGCTCGGAACGTTGCTCGAGGAGACGGGGGTCAGGGACGTTCGCCTGCGCCTGTCGAGCCTCGGCAGTAGCGAGAGCCGCCTGCGCTACCGCGAACGGCTGCAGGCGCACCTGCGAGCCAACGAGCGGGGCCTATCGGAGGAGGTGAGGGAGCGTATCGAGCTCAATCCGCTGCGCGCGTTCGACTCGACCCACGAGGGGACGATCGCGGTTATGCGCGACGCCCCGCGGCTGTTGGACGAGCTCGACGCCGACGACGCCGAGCACTTCGCCGCGGTGCGCGAGCTGCTCGATCGCGCCGGTGTGGCCTACGAGGTCGATCCGACGCTCGTGCGGGGCTTGGACTACTACACGCGTACCGTGTTCGAGTTCACGAGCGACGCCCTCGGTGCGCAGAGCGGCGTCGGCGGGGGCGGTCGCTACGACGGGCTCGTGGAGCGGCTCGGTGGGCCGGCGACACCCGCGATGGGCTGGGCCGCGGGGATCGAGCGGATCCTCCTCGCCGGCAGCCCGCCGGCGGCGGGCGGCCAAGCCGTGGACCTGTATGTCGGGCTTGTGGATTCGGGGGAGGGGGATGGGTCGTGCTCGCTGGTACAGGCGGCTGCGTTCGGGATCTTGAGCGAGGCGCGCTCGGCGGGCTTGACGGCACAGATGGAGATGGCGGGTCGTTCGCTCAAGGGCCAGCTCGGGCATGCCAACCGTGTGGGCACCCGTTTCGTGGCGATCGTGGGAGAGCGCGAGACACTGTTGAAGGACATGCAGGACGGCGGACAGGAGACGCTCGATACGGGCAAGGTCGTGCACGCCGTGCTGCGCAGGTTGCGCGAGCTGGCGTAGCCCGCCCGACGATCGGGGCGGACCGAGTTGGCGCCGCCGACGACCGCTCGAATCGACCTGGTGAGAGCTTGCGCATGCGGTTCCCCCACTGAAATAGGGCTTGCTTCGTGTCCATGCCCCCTCGCGCCGTTCAACTCGTCGCGCGAATCTGCCGAAGTGAGGGTTGATGGCTCAGGTTTCCCGTCCCTTCCAGGTCGCGCTCGGCGCGGTGGTCGTGCTTGCGCTCGTGTGGATGATGGCGCTGCGCGGTCATGTGGCGAACCCGAGCGAACCGGCGCCTTCGAGTCCCTCGGCGAGCGTGTCGGCGTCCAGCGCGGCTAGAGCTCCCGCGGCGCCGACGCCCGTCTACCATGGGGCGGCCCCGGGTGTGGAAGGGCTCACGCGCGCGATCGCCAAGGCGCACGGGGCGGTGGCGCTCTCCCAGCGGAACGCAGGGCAGCTCCAGCGTAAGTCGGACGAAGCCTCCAACGAATCGCGCGCGGGCGCGACGAGCGGCGCGGCCACGAGCGAGTCCTCCGCCGGCGCCACATCTGCGCACAATGCGACTTCGCGCGCGAGTGCTCGGGCTGGTTCGTCCGCTAAGACGCACAGCGGGCGCCCTGCCGCGCAGGTGGCGGTCGAACGCGAGCTCTCCCACGGCAAGACCGTGATGCTTGTCTTCTGGAACCCGCGGTCGACCGTCGACGAGGATGTGCAATCTCAAGCGAGAGCGCTCGCGGGCGGCTCGAGAGGGACGGTCACACTGCACGCCGCGCGCGCCGGCCAGGTGGGCATGTTCGGTGCGATCACCGAAGTCGCCCACGTCTACCAGACCCCGACGATCCTGATCGTCAATCGGCACGGCCTGGTGAGCACGCTCACCGGGCTCACCGACGTGTTCGCGCTCGAACAGGCCGTCCGCGAAGCTCGTAGCGCCAAGCGATAGCAGGGTCCCCAAGCGCGCGCCGCGCCGCAGCGCCGTCCGCCGGTCACGTGCGCCCGCTCATGCCTCCGTTCCTGCCGGCACATGTGCCGGCAGGCGGGGCCGTGCATGCACGGCCCCGG
>DASUDH010000199.1:0-4121 GCA_036275675.1 Solirubrobacteraceae bacterium
TCCAGTAGACCGTCGCGCCGAGGTCGAACACCGCGTAGGTCATCACCGCGGCGCGCTCGAAGCGCCCCCGATGGCGCAGCATGATGTACACGAGCGATCCGTGGGGCACCATGAACCACAACCAGTGAGCCCACACGAGCACGCGGTCGCCGAGCCGCCACCGCGCGCGCGCGAGCCATCGCTGCAGGCGCACCGTCGGCAGCTCGCCGAGCCCGAGCACGCGGTCGATCGCGATCGGATAGCCGACGAGCACCCGCTCCTCCTGCGCCGACTCGTCGTCATGGGGCGCCTTGTAGGCGGCCAGATAGGCCCACATCTGCAGGCAGCACACGGCCACGTCGCGCGCGCGCGAACGGCGGACCGCTACGCACAGGCCCACCGGAGCCGCGAATGCGACCGTCTGGGCGACGATTGGCGACGCCGTGACTCGCTTGCGCACGAGCGGCGCCATTACACCGGCGGCCACCACGCCCCAGGCGGCTGTTCTGATCGCCCTAGACCCCCGCACGGGGCCGGGAGTATATGACCGCCTCAGGCGACCGTGCCTTCAGTCACCCGTTCGCGCATACGCCTCTCCGCCTCCGCGACGAGCGCGCCGACGACGCGGCTCGCCTCGTCCGCCTCGGGATGCCATTGCACTCCGAGCACGAACCTGCGGTCGGGCATCTCGATCGCCTCAGGCAGCCCATCCATCGAGGAGCTGCCGCTGATCTGAAGACCCTCCCCCACCCGGTCCACGCCCTGATGGTGGTGGGACTTGGTGGCGTGGTGGGTCTCTCCTGCCGCCCGCGCCGCCAGCGAACCGCAGGCCAGGTCCACGTCGTGGTCGGCTCCGTCGAACGTGCCTGCCACCCGCAGGTGTTCGTGGTGGCCGAAGCGCTCGGGGAGATGCTGGAGCAGGGTGCCGCCGTAGGCGACGTTGATGAGCTGCATCCCGCGGCAGATCCCGAGCACGGGCAGGTCGCGTTCGACCGCCGCGCGCACGAGCGCGATCTCGAAGCGGTCGCGCTCGGGAACCGTGTCGAGCGTCTCCGGATGAGCCTGCTCGCCGTAGCTCGCCGGGTCGATATCGGCCCCACCGGCGAGCACCAGGCCGTCGAGCAGGTCGAGCGCCTCGCCCGGCTCGGTGAGCAGCAGCTCGTCGGGAGGCAGCATCACGGCGAGCCCGCCCGCGTTCTGCACCGCTTCGACATAGCCGCGCGACAACAAGACCGCTTGCTGGTCCCACATACCCCAGCGGGCACGCTCGAGCGCTGTGCATATGCCGATCACAGGTCTGGTCATGTGCGCACACCATAGGATCACAGACCCAACGTCAAAGCAGCCCCGCGCGCGAAGGCGCGGTCACGCCGAGGCCCACCTGTGCGACAGCCATCCGAGACGATCAACCCAGGGAGAGCAAGATGAGTAACCCATACGTGCAGTTGGACACGGTCGACATGACGCTCGACGACGGCGCGGCCACGATCGTGCTGAACCGGCCCGACGCGCTCAACGCCTGGAACAAGCAGCTCGGCGAAGACCTGCTCACCGCCCTGCGTAGAGCCACCGAAGACGACGGGGTTCGCGCCGTGCGCATCACCGGGGCCGGGCGCGCCTTCTCCTCGGGCGCTGACCTGAAGGACATCGGCGCCGACGAGCTGACCCCGGAGGGACGGCCCGATATCTACAAGACGCTGACAGAGCGCTATCACCCGATCATGGGCGCGATCCGCGAGATGGGAAAGCCGGTCGTGGCGGCGGTGAACGGCCCGGCCGTGGGGATCGGCTGCTCGCTTGCGCTCTGCTGCGACCTCGTGCTGGCTGCCGAGAGCTCCTACTTCCTGCTCGCGTTCGTCAACATCGGCCTGGTGGCCGACGGTGGCTCCTCGCTGTTCGTGCCCACGAGGATCGGCATGACCAGGGCCACCGAGATGGCGATGCTCGGCGAACGGGTGCCGGCTGCGCAGGCGCTCCACTGGGGGCTCGTCAACGCCGTGCACCCCGACGAGAGCCTCGCCGGGCAAAGCGCCGCGCTGACCGCGCGCTTGGCGGCCGGTCCGACGCGCTCCTATGCCGCCACGAAGCGCGAGCTCAACAACCAGCTCTACCCCAACATGGGCGAGCAGCTCGAGCTCGAGGCCAAGCTTCAGCAGCAGATGGCTGCGACGGACGACTTCATTGAGGGCGTGAGCGCCTTCCTGGAGAAGCGTCCTGCTCACTTCTCTGGGCGTTGACGCGCGTCGTGCACGCCCCGCGCAAGCGCCCCTGAGCGCGGGCAAGCGCGTTCCGCCCACGCGTGAATAGAATCCCGCCCGCCTTGGGCCACCCGCTTGCGACAACCCTCGCGTTCTTCACTCCCCAGTCGGGTGGGTCGCCGAACGCAGACTCGATCGACAGCCTGTACAAGATTACGCTGTACGTGGCGCTCGTGATCTTCGTGCTCGTAGAGGGGGCGCTCGCGTACGCGCTCTATCGCTTCCGCGCGCGCAAGGGCGCCGTGGCGGCGCAGATCCGCGGCAACACGCGCTTGGAGGTCGGCTGGACCGTGGGCGCGGCCGTGATCCTGCTGGCGCTCGCAGTGCTCACGTTCGCCAAGCTCTCCTCGATCCAGGATCCCGTCAATTCGGGACCCGAAGGCGACCGTCTCGTCAGCGACCGCGCGCGCGAGTACGCGAGCGCCGAACGCGAGCTCCCCCCGAACGGCAGGTCGCTGAACATCACGGTCGTCGGGCGCCAGTTCGTGTGGCAGTACGTCTACCCGGGCGCCGGCGAACCGGACGGCCTCGGCGCGCCCTACTCCTACGAGGAGATGGTCGTCCCCACGGACACCACGGTCACACTCGACATCGTTTCCGCCGACGTGGTCCATTCGTGGTGGGTGCCGCAGCTCGGCGGGAAGTTCCAGGCGATGCCGGGCTACCACAACTACACATGGTTCAAGATCGAAAAGCCGGGTGTGTACCGGGGCCAGTGCGCGCTCATCTGCGGACGCGGACATGCGCGCATGATCGCCACGGTCAGGGCGGTCCCGCCGGCCCAGTTCGAAGCGTGGCTTGCCTATCAGAAGAAGTCGATCGCGCAGGCCAACGCGGCCGCGCAGGTCGCACGCGCCAAGCTCGGCGCGCAGATCGGCGCCGGACAGGTCGAAAACCCCTAGTCAGGACACTCCAATGGCCACCTACACAGCCCCGATCCCGCAGGTAGTAGTGCACGACGCCGAGCGCGTACCGCACGGCTGGACGAGCTGGATGACCACCACCGATCACAAGCGGATCGGGATCATGTACATGGTCACGACGTTCGTGTTCTTCGTGCTGGGCGGCATAGAGGCGCTGCTGCTCCGCCTGCAGCTCGGGTTGCCCGAAAACACGCTGGTCTCCCCGCAGATCTACAACCAGCTGTTCACGATGCACGGGACGACAATGATCTTCCTGTTCGTCGTGCCGATGATGGCGGGCCTTGCCAACTACTTCGTGCCGCTGATGGTGGGTGCGCGCGACGTGGCCTACCCGCGCCTGAACGCGCTCTCCTACTGGCTGCTGCTGGCGGGAGGTCTCGTCTTCTATGCCTCGATCTTCTGGAACCCGCCGGAAGCGGGCTGGACGAGCTATGTGCCTCTGTCTGGCGCCACCTACTCGCCCGGTGGAGGACAGGACGCGTGGATCTACCTGATCCACCTCACCGGCCTCTCCTCGATCCTCGGCGCGATCAACTTCTACGCGACGATCGCCAACTTGCGCGCGCGCGGCATGAGCTGGGGTCGCCTGCCGCTGTTCGTGTGGGCGATCCTGACCTATTCGATCCTGATCGTCTTCGCGATGCCGGTGATCGCTGGAGCGGTCACGATGCTATTGACCGACAGGCACTTCGGCACGCACTTCTTCGATCCGGCCAACGGCGGCTCGGCGCTTCTGTGGCAGCACCTGTTCTGGTTCTTCGGGCACCCCGAGGTCTACATCATGGTGCTGCCCGGGTTCGGGATCGTCTCGGAGATCCTGCCGGTGTTCGCGCGCAAGCCGATCTTCGGCTACAGGGCGATCGCGGCCTCGACGGTCGCCATCGCCTTCCTCGGCTTCCTGACGTGGGCCCACCACATGTTCACAGCGCCGATTCCGATGGCGGTGATCGTGTTCGTGATG
>DASUDH010000200.1:0-7496 GCA_036275675.1 Solirubrobacteraceae bacterium
GGCGGGCTTCCCCGCGTCCAACCCGAAGGAGCTCGCGCTGTTCGAGCTGCTCGCGCATGAGACCCTCGCCGTGTCCGAGATTGCCGCGTTCGGCATGACCCGCCGGCGCGAGGTCCCCGCCGACGCCGACGAGGGGCTGCGCGTGCTGGCGCAGTCGTTCGCGCCCGTCTGCACGCTCGTCGGCAAGAGCTCGGTCCTGCACGTCGAGAAGGTCGTGCGCGTCTCGCGCGAGCAGAACCTCGCGATGATCGGGGAGTCGATCGCGTTCCTCGTAGCGCAGGGCAAGCGCGTGCTGTTCGACGCCGAGCACTTCTTCGACGGCTTCGCGCTGGACCCGGGTTACGCGCTCGAGTGCCTGCGCACCGCCGCCGACGCCGGCGCCGAGCGCGTGGTCCTGTGCGACACCAACGGCGGCTCGCTGCCGACGCGCGTACAGCAGGTCGTCGGCGAGGTCCGCGAGGCGCTGCCGGACGTCGCGCTCGGCATCCACGTGCACGACGACTCCGGCTGCGCGGTCGCCAACACGCTCGTCGCCGTCGAGGCTGGCGCCACGCACGTGCAGGGCACGATCAACGGCATCGGCGAGCGCACCGGCAACGCCAACCTCGTCACGGTCATCGCCAACCTGCAGCTGAAGATGGGGCTTGATGTGCTGCCGGCCGAGGGTTTCGCGCGCCTGACCGAGACCGCGCACTTCGTCGACGAGCTGCTGAATCGCATACCCGACCCGGCGCAGCCGTTCGTCGGCAAGCACGCCTTCGCCCACAAGGCCGGTCTGCACGCCGCGGGCGTGCGCGCCGACGCGCAGAGCTTCGAGCACATCGAGCCCGAGCTCGTCGGCAACCGGCGCGACATCCTCATCTCCGAGCTCTCGGGGCGCGGCGCCGTCGTCGAGAAGGCCGAGGAGGCCGGGATCGAGCTGGATGACGCCGCGGCGCAGCGCACCGTCGAGCGCGTCAAGGAGCTCGAGCATCGCGGCTTCCAGTTCGAGGCGGCGGACGGCTCCTTCGAGCTCTTGATGCGCAAGGAGTCCGGGGAGTACGAGCCGCTGTTCCGCCTGGAGTCGTGGCGCGTGCTCGTGGAGAAGCGCGCCGACGGCAAGGTCGAGACGGAGGCGACGATCAAGATCTGGGCGCCGGTCGGCCCGGACGGCGAGCGCTACGTCCGCACGGCCGAGGGCAACGGCCCCGTCAACGCGCTGGATAGGGCGCTGCGCGACGCGATCGGGGAGATTCACCCGCACCTGCGCGACATCGACCTCGTCAACTTCAAGGTGCGCATCCTCGACGAGGCGAAGGGCACCGGCGCCGTCACGCGCGTGTTGATCGACGCCTCCGACGGGCAGCGTGTGTGGGGGTCGATCGGCGTGTCCGAGAACGTGATCGAGGCCTCGTGGGATGCGCTCGTGGACTCGCTTGAGGTTGGGATCCAGCATCGAGGACGGACCCCGGAGACGATGCCGGCTCGCTCGTCGGGGGACTGACGCTTGGTGGTATTAGGGCGCCTCGTGGCGTACGCCACCCGCCGATCGATCGGCATCGTCTCCGGGGTCCTGCTTGAGTCGTGAGGAGGTCATACCACTGGCACGGCCTGTCCTCGGCTTGGAGGAGGAGCGGGGTGTCGCGGGCGTGCTGCGGTCCGGGCGGTTGTCGCTTGGGCCTCGCGTGCCGTTGTTCGAGCGCCTGTTTGCCGAGCGGGTTGGTAGTTCTTTTGCCTCTGCCGTGTCCAGCGGTACTGCTGGACTCCATCTTGCTCTTCGTGCGGCGGGGGTCAGCGATGGGGATGAGGTGGTCACCAGCCCTTTTTCTTTTGTGGCTTCGGCGAATGCGGCGCTCTATGAGCGGGCTCGGCCTGTTTTCGCCGATATCCACCCGGTTACGCTCAATCTCGACCCGGTGGCCGCCGAGGCCGCGGTCACCGAGCGCACACGAGCCATCTTGCCGGTGCATGTCTTTGGCTATCCGGCCGACATGGAGGCTTTCGAGGGGATCGCTGCGCATCATGGGCTTGGGGTCGTGGAGGACGCTTGCGAGGCGTTGGGAGCGATCTATGCCGATGGGACGCCCGTCGGTGGGCGGGGGAATCTCGCCGTCTTCGGGTTCTATGCCAACAAGCAGCTCACGACCGGGGAGGGGGGGATGGTCGCGCTTGGCGACGCGGCTCTGAAGGCGTGCATCGACTCGGAGCGCAATCAGGGGCGCGCGCCCGACATGGGGTGGTTGGATCACGACCGGCTTGGGTTCAACTACCGCTTGTCCGATATCGCCTGTGCTGTGGGGATCGCGCAGTTGGAGCGCCTCGAGGGGATGCTCGCCGCTCGCGCCCGCGTGGCCTCGCTCTACCGGGAGGCGCTTGCCGGGGTCGAGGGCGTCGAGCTTCCCTGCGGGGATCGTGGCCGGGAGCGGCGCGGGTGGTTCGTGTTCGTCGTGCAACTCCCGCGCGAGGCCGACCGAGACGAGACTGTGCGCAGACTGGCAGAGCTCGGGGTCCAGAGCAAGCCGTACCTGCCGGCGATCCATCTGATGAGCTTCTATCGCGAGCGGTTCGGCCACCGGGAGGGCGAGTTCCCGGTCTGCGAGGACGTCGCCGCGCGCTCTCTGGCGTTGCCGTTCTTTCCCCAGCTCAGCGAGGGGCAGGTCGCGCGCGTCGCCGAGGCCCTGGGCGCGGCGCTCGGCCACTGATGCTCCGCCGGCCTGCTCGGGTTCCGCCGGCCCGCTAGGTCCCGCCGGCCCACTTGGGTCCGCCGGCCTGTCGGGTCTGCCGCCGGGCGCCGGTCGCGAGGCGCTCGAACATACGTCGAACCCGAAGATTGTTTTCGATTTTCGGGACTTGTGCGAGACGCGTGGGAAACGGGCTGTGTGCAGGGAAAACGGTCTGAGTCACCGCCGCCCGGCGAGCCTCGTGGGCAAGGTCTCGAAGGATTCGGACCAGCGGGCGCCGTCGATCTGTGATAGGAATCCGGGGCTGCCCCCTCCACCGACCCGCGGGGCACGAATGGGCACGGTCCAGGCCGGGGTGCTCCAGATGCAAGCGGAGCACCCCGGCTCGGGCCACTTTCAGACGGTTCGCGAGCAGTCCTTGAAGTTGTCGCGCGTGGCGACGGTGAGCAGGTGATTGCGCAGCGTTCGGCTCTCCGAGATCAACGCGCGCGCGGCCTTCGTTTCGAGCTTGCTCGCCCTGGCGTATGCGGTGATCTTCGCGGCGTCGTCGGCGAGGGTCTGAGCGCCCGCGACGATCTCTTTCCAATCCCCGGCGAGCGAGGCGGGTGGAACCAGCCGGCGCATTGCGGCGACCGCCGCCCGCTCGTATGCCGTGACCTTGGCCCCGAGGCGCGCTGTTTCCGACTGCGTTTCGGGTCTGATCGAAACCAGCTCGTTGTGCACGCGCCTGCAGATCGCGTCGGCCTGGGCGATCAGGGCCGCACCGGCCTGTGACTGTCCTGACGATTCGCCGCAGCCCGATGCCGCGAGCGCGGTCGCGGTGAGCGCGAGCGCGGCGATAAGTGTGTGTCGCATTATCGCGAGTCCTCCCGTGGGTGGTTGAAGAATCTGCCCGTTCCGGTTCATCCTCCCGATCGGAGCGACGAATGGCGGCTGATCTCGCCGCATCCTAGCGTGACGGTGAAACATGCGTACATTTGCCGAAGCGCGCCGGTCGGCCGGTCACGCGGGAGTCCTTGCGGGTGGTATAAGTGGACGGCTGTCAACCAACCGCGTATCGTGGGATCGCATGGCGTCCGCTCCACTGTTCATCACGCTCGGCCCTTCTGGCACGTGCCATGAGAACGCGCTGCTGCGCTACCTGGAGTTCCAGGGGCTCACGGACGCCGGCGTGGAGCTGGTGGGCGATCTGCTCGAAGGCCTCGAGCGCGTGCGCGAGCGAGCGAACGCGTTCCTGGTGCAGTGCAGCGCCCACCCGGACGTGCACGTCGTCACCGAGCGCTATCGCCACGAGGTCTACGTGGTCGACACGTTCCTGTATCCGGCCAAGGAAATGGCGCTGCTCGCGCGCGCCGAGGTCGAGGACCCGAAGAGCCTCGGGATCGTGCCGGCGGCGCTCGGCTACCCCGATCTAACGCGCTGGGAGAGGGTGGTGGAAGAGTCCGCCAATCCGATCGTGGCGAGCAACCTGCTGGCCGGCAAGTACGACGCGGGCGTGACGCTCGCGCACTACGCCGATGACCATCCCGGCGCCCTGCGCGTGCTCGAGCGCTACGGCGAGGTCGACACGACGTGGGTGGTGTACGGGCGGCGCAGGCGCTACCGGGGCCAGCTGATCGGCCAGCGCGTCCCCTGGCTGTTCCGCGACGAGCCCGAGCCGGCGTCGGGACCCGAGCTCGACCCGGCCGCGGAGCTTCGGATCGCTCTGTAAGCTTGGCTGTCAACCAACCACGCCAGTGACGATGGGAGATGTATGCGATGGAGACTTCCGCATACCCAGGGGTGATCGTCGGCGACGGCTATGCCGTCGGCGGTATCGACGACCTCGGCAAGGGGTACGGCTTTCGCAAAGTCCGCAGGGGCCTCGGCGTGACGGCGTTCGGCGTCAACGCGCTCGTGAGGCCCGCGGGCTATGAGACGAAATGGCACTATCACGACGTCCAGGAGGAGCTCTACTTCGTGCACCGCGGCGCGATCGAGATGGAGTTCGGCGACGGCTCCACCCACCGCCTGCAGGAGGGCGCGTTCGCGCGCGTCGACGCCTCGACCGTGCGCAAAATCCGCATCCTCGGGCCCGGCGACACGATCTATGTGTGCGCGGGCGGCAAGGACGGCTATGTCGGGTATGACGGGCGCACGCCGGAGGGCGTGTAGGGTCCGGCGGGGGCGCCACGCCGCGCCCAGCGGCCGACGCGCCCGTCAACCGTCAAGAGAGAGACACGGGAGAGGATCGATGGACCTCCAACTGGAAGAGAAGGTCCTCCTGATAACCGGTGGCTCGACCGGGTTGGGCTACGCCCTGGCCCGGCAGCTCGTGAGCGAGGGGGCCCGCGTGGCGCTGCTTGCCCGCGACGCCGAGCGGCTCGCCTCCGCGGCCGCTGGGCTGCGCGAGGCGGGAGGCGATGTCCTCGATCGTCCCGGGGACGTGAGGCGCGTCGAGGATCTCGCGCGCTTCGTCGAGTCGGCCACGGAGCGCTGGGGGCGGATCGACGGGATCGTCAACAACGCGGGCACGCTCTCCGCCGGGCCGTTCGCCGAGCACGACGACACCGTCTGGGAAGAGGACCTGTCGCTGAAGCTGATGGGCGCCGTGCGCCTCACCCGCCTGGCGCTGCCCGCCCTGCGCGAGAGCCGTGGCGCGGTCCTCAACACGCTCGCGACATCCGGCAAGGCGCCGGATGCCTTCACCACCCCGACCTCCGTGTCGCGGGCGGCCGGCCTCGCCCTCACGAAGGCCCTCTCCAGGGAGCTGGCCGCCGAGGGGATACGCGTCAACGCCGTGCTGATCGGCGTGATCGCAAGCGCCCAGCTCGAACGCAGAGCGGCCGCGGCCGGCGTGACGCCACAGGCTTACCACGAGCGCATGGTCGCCGACTGTCGCATCCCGCTTGGCCGAGTCGGTCACCCCGAGGAGTTCGCCGAGCTCGCGTCGTTCCTGCTCTCCGCGCGCGCCTCTTACGTAACGGGTACGGCCATCAACCTCGATGGCGGACTCAGCCCTGTGGTGTAGTGAGCTGCGGTGCGATTCTGTCGCCGATCGTGCGCCTGGACACGGTCAGCTCGTGCGACAGCTCCTCCTCACATGGCAGGGTCGCGAAGCGGAAAGACGTGATCAACCGCAGCAGGTCCCACGCGGCGGACTGCTCTGACGGCCGGTCGGTTCTCACCACGTGGTCTGCAGGCGGCAGCAGCTCGGGAGGCAGGTCCATAAACCTGTGGGCGAGCTCGGACTCCTCGGGGCGTGGACGCAGAGCGCGCAGGCGCGTCAGGCGGGTATTCAGCGAGGCGTGCGCTCTCACCACCATCAGGCGCCCTTCAGCGCGCAGTACCGTCAACAGTGGAACGCGCCTCCAGTCCAGATAGTTGTTGGCGCGCAGTATCACCACGTCGCCGGCTGCCAGCTCGCGTGCGAGCGCGAAGCCGTAGCGCTTGGGCATATAGGCCTCAAGCATGCGCCGCCAATGCACGTCGAGCACGCCGCTGCACACCGCCGCGTGGAATTCTTCGAGATCGAGCGTGCCGCTCGAGAGCGGCACGCTGCGCGGCGCATGCACCGGTCTGGTCGTCGTGCGTGGAGCCACGCGCGTTCCGCGCAGCACCCCGGTTTCCGCGACGATTCGCTCCACCCCCGCGATCAACTCCGACTTTCCAGACGCGGACGGTCCGGATACGAGCACAACGACACTGCTCATCACAAGTCCTCTCATGTCAGGGGCGCGGCGACCGGTCTACGCCCGTTCCAATGTCTCCAACCACCGACTGCTTTCGCACCGTCTTGCTCTGACTGATCTCGAACTCACTATCGCAGTCCGCCTGCGAAGACCCGCCCTTTAAACGTCAAAGTCAGGGGGAAATCCCCCGATGGCGCTGCCGGCTTCGGGATGTGATCTGATGGAATGATCTGTGATGATGGAGTCGATCCAGTTCGATACCGCGCCCAGCAACGCAGACCGGGACGTCGCGGTGCTCGGCGTCTACAAGTTTGGCGCCCTGAGCTCGGTGGTCGCGGGTCTTTTTGGGCTCTACATGGCACACGTCGAGTCCCTTTCGCCCCGGCAGCGACTCGTCGCGCGGATCGGCGCGCTCGGAACGGCGGGTCTGGGTATCGCCACGCTGCGAGCGCCCGTGCCCGTCACCGCGGTGCTCCGCCGCCGCTTGAACCCGTGGGCGCTCCCGGCGCTTGGCCTGGCCGGCATCGCCGTATCGGGGGCCGACCGCAGTCCGGTGCTCTATCCCGCGTTGATGCTCACCGCGCTCGGCGGTGGCCGGCTCGGGCCCACGCGTCTGCGCGGGTATGAGCGCACGGCGAGCCTCGTGCTTGGAGTCGCGGCCGCCGGCGGCTATCTGTGCGTCGTCATCGGCGCTCGCCGTCCGTGGCGCCACGGTTGGGAGCGCGGTCTGCTGTGGAACGTCGGGATGGCGCCTGTCTTCCTGGCCAACGCGCTGCTCGGCGGGGAGCTCGGCGATCTCGCGCTCGCCCTGCGCTGCGTCGAGCGCACGCGCGTGCGCGATCGGGCCGCGCTCGACGCGGCCCGCAGGAGCGGTCAGGGAGGCCTGCGCCACGTCGCCGAGACGATCGGCGAGGTCGCCGCGGAGCTCGAGCAGACGCTGCTGGGGCTCGCCGCGCGCCACCGTCTGCACGACGATCCAACATCGCTCGAGGTCGGACGGGCGGTCGAGCGGATACGCGGGAACATCAAGCACCATCTGCTCGTGCCGTTGCTCGTGGCGGCCGCCAACGACGAGTCTCGGGATCTCCCATCCTCGCTCGAAGCGATGCTCACCGTGTACCGGGAAGGATGGCGCGAGCACGGGATCTCGATCCCGCTCGACCGC
>DASUDH010000201.1:0-11316 GCA_036275675.1 Solirubrobacteraceae bacterium
CGACCTGTCCGATCGCAGTCGTCTGCGGATCGGGGAGTCCCTCGAGCAGGTCTTCTTTGTCTCGCTTGCTCCTGAGCAGACGTGGCTCGGCTGGCTGCTTCACATGATGCAGTCCCCGAGCCCGTTCGTCTTGAGCGTGCATATCGAGGCGACCGAGCGCTACCGCGAGCGGATGAGCCAGAAGCGCCGTACAAGCGCCTGTACGGGGTCAACAGGGGTGTGGAGGCCCACGGTCGCCCCCTCGATCCTGACGCGCGGGTGCGGGAGCAGGAGGCAGCCGAGCTCGTCGATGAACTCGCGACAAGCGTCGGCGCGGGCATCTACCGCGTGAGCATCTACGAGGCGATCTGCGAGCCGGGACCGGCGGCGGACCCGGAGCTGCTGCAGGAGCTTTGCCAGGCGACAGCGCGGGAGGTCACGATGGCAAGCGACGCGCGGGTCGGGCACGGCCTGTTCGCGCAGGCTCCGTTGTGGCAGTCGACGCTTCCGCTCGGCCGTGATGTCGCGCGGCGCAAGCGGAAGTATGTGAGCCGCAACGTCGGGGACACCTTCTCCCTGGTCGGGACGAGCTGCTCAAGCCCCGGCGGCATCCCGCTCGGCTATGCGCTGCCGGGCCGAACGCTTGAGCGGCTGGACCCGTTTGACAGCGCGCACTCCAACCATCTGACGCTGATCGCCGGGATCACTGGGTCGGGGAAGACGATGGCGACGATCATCCTCTTGATCCGCGCGATCGCGCAGGGCGCGACCGGCTTCATCATCGACAGGGCCGGACATTTCTCGTTTTTGGCGTCGCTGATCCCTGGAGCCGCCTCAGCTGAGATCGGCGCGGACGCCCACGCAATCAACTCGTGGGACGTCGAGGACCCGGCCAGCATCTCCCCCGAGAAGATCGACTATCTCCTCGCGTTGCACGCGCTGCTGCTCGGCGAGCACCATCCCGGCCAGGACTCCTACGGCCTCACAGACCTGGAGAGCAACCTCCTC
Source organism: Solirubrobacteraceae bacterium (assembly GCA_036275675.1). Lineage (GTDB taxonomy): Bacteria > Actinomycetota > Thermoleophilia > Solirubrobacterales > Solirubrobacteraceae > Palsa-744. The sequence continues at coordinate 988 of DASUDH010000201.1, forward strand.
GGGTTGGCGATCGCCGAGGTGTATGAGCGCTGCGCCCTGACCGGCGAGGAACCACGCGAGCTGCTGCTGCAGGAGGAGCTCGAGCGCCGCTATGACACCGAACGCACCCAGGGGTCCGTCGGGATCGCGGAGACCCTGCGCAACCTCTCGATGCGCTTGAACAACTACGTCCTGGATGGCCCCTACGCCTACCTGACAGACCGCCCGACGACGATCCTCCCCGACGCGCCGCTGATCGTCTTTGACACCAAGAGCGTGCCTGAAGCCAAGGCCGCCGCCGTGCTGTTCGTGCTGTGCGAGCACGTCAAGCGCAAGATCGAGCGCACCCGCAGCGAGTACCTGGACGGCACGAGCCCCAAACACGCCTGGGCAGGCCGCACCTTCTTGGCGATCGACGAGTGCTGGAAGCTCACAGAGAGACCATCGACGGGAAGGTGGTTTAACGAGTTCTGCCGCCGAAGCCGCCATTGGTCGGTGTGGCTGATCGCGATCTCCCAGCAGATCAGCGACTTCGATACCGAGTACGGAAAGGCATTGCTCGCCAACGCGAAGATGCGGATCACGGGCCGCCAGGAGGCCCGCGAGCTGGCGAAGATGCGCGAGGCACTCGGTAACACCGAGGAGCGCGAGGCCGCGATGGCGCAGCTACGGACGGTCCCCGGCGAGTACGCCATCGTCTACGTCGAGAACGGCAGCCGCGGCGAGGCGATCGTGCAGATCATCGTCGCCGAGCTTGAGTATTGGATCGCGACGTCACGCCCCACGCGCGATGACCCCATACGCCGCTACGCGCTGCGCCAGATTGGCGGCGAGGACTGGGAGGCGCGCTGGGAAGCCCTCCTGTTGTGCGCGGATGAGCGCTGGCGGACAGCGGCGATCGCCGAGCTGGAGCTGGCCGCCTGATGCAAGCAAAGATCGTGATCGCACTGCTGCGAAACCGCCAGGTCCAGGGCGCACTCGTGGCGTGCGTGCTGCTGGTCGTGATGATGCCGGTGATCGTCGCCGCTGGCGTCACCGGCCTGCTCGCCCAGGAAGCCGCCAGCGCCTGCCTCAGCGGAAGCATCGGTGCAGCAAGTAAGCGGCTCAACGAACTTGGCGGTCATCGGGCACACCAAGACCCGTGCCAATGGGACGTTCACGGCGGCGGTGCCTAGCGGCCCCAGCCGGATGATCGAGATTGCCTACCGCGCGTTCTCCACAGACACGAGCTATACGGCAACGGCGAATATCGCGGAGGCGGTGTCCGCGGGTGTGAAGCTCAGCGTGAGCCCACGCGGGACTGGTTCGGAGGGGACGATCACGCTCAGCGGCCGGGTGCTCGGGCCGGTCCCCGCCGAAGGGGTCGCCGTCGAGCTGCTCGTCCACTACCGCGGACGATGGGAGCCCTTCCGAGTCCCGCAGACAGATTCGCGTGGGCGCTTCGAGGTCGTCTACCAGTTCCAGGGCGGCATTGGCCGCTTCCCCTTCCGCGCATCGGTGCTCGGCGGGCAAACCGGGTTCCCCTTCGCACACGGAGAGAGCAGGACGGTCGATGTCACCACTAACTGACACCGAGCTCACGCTCGCTCCACGTAGTATCGCCGGACTGTGGCTCGTAGCCTTCGGCTGCGGGGTGTTGATCCTCGCGCTCTGCACGTCGAGCGCGAGCGCCGGCACATATCCGATGTATCAGTGCGCGCCTGGAGTGCCAGCCATTTCACCGGGTTGGAGTGTTTACGGCAACACGACCAACGCCAGCACCGTGCTGTCTAACACCTGCTCGGCCGGGGGCAGCATCGGCGACTACGTCTTCACCAACGGTCAGGCCGGTGCCGTGACCGAGAATGGCAGCAACGGGAGCCAGGTCGGGGTGCAGATCGACGTGCCCAACAGTGCGGCCGGTGTCACGATCCACTCAATCAAAGCGCAGGTCATCGCGTCGGCCGTGACCGGCGACGACGCCTTCCTCGGGTTCTCCGCAGGTGGCCAGTCGCTTCCTGGCGGGGCAGAGCTTTCCTATGGCGGGGCTAGTGACTACACGGCCAGTGAAAGCTGGACCCTGCCGCAGGGGGCGCGTGACTTCGAGGCGTATGTGAACTGCAGCACCGACCGCAGCTCGACAACGTGCGACTTCGCCGACTCGACCGCCGTACCAGCGCTCACAGACATCACCCTGAACCTGGAAGACAACACGCCGCCAACGGTGGGTGGCGTGAGCGGCCCACTCGCAACAGCCGCAGCCACCGGAGCGTCGGTGACTGGCTCACAGCCAATCAGTTTCACAAGCGCCGACGTAGGCAGCGGCATCCACACGGCATCATTGACACTCAGTCCGCTGAGCGGTGGCACGTCCTACGTTCACACCTTTGCGTACTCTGGCGAATGCGCCTATGACGCTTGGAACGCCTGCCCGCTCATGGAGACCGTGAGCGGCTTCACGGTCAACACCGACACTCTCGCCAACGGAGCCTATGCGGCGAACCTGGCAGTCACGGACGCCGCGGGCAACGTCACAAACGATGCGCTCGGCTCGGTCACTGTCAGCAACCCAACGCTCACAGTCAGCTCCTTGGGGGCACTCCCAGGCCCTGGCGCGACGAGCTCGCACAGCTCGACGGGAGCCGGCAGCCCAAATGGCGCGGACGCAAGCGAGGGAGCGCATCTGCAGCTCGGCACGCGCGCGTCGGTCGCTCGAGCATACGCCAAGCGGGCGGTTCGGATCACTGGCCGCTTGCTCAACGCCCAGGGCCTGCCGATCGCGGGTGCTTCCCTCGACGTACTGCAGCAGGTCGCTGGCTCCACCCTCGAACTGGTTAGCCACGCCCGAACGGGCACCGACGGGACCTTTGCAGCCAGCGTGGCGGGTGGCCCGTCAAGGACGGTCGAGGTCGCCTACCGCGCCTTCTCATCGGACGCCAGCTACTCGGCGACGGCGAGGTTCGTGGAGGCTGTTCGTGCGGGGGTGCAGCTGAGCGTGACCCCGCACCGGACTGGCTCGGAAGGCACGATCACGCTCACTGGGCGTGTATTGGGGCCGGTCCCGCCGCGGGGCGTCGTAGTCGAGCTGCTCGTGCATTACCGTGGCCATTGGGAGCCGTTCCGCGATCCCCGCACGAACTCGCGCGGGCGGTTTCGCGTCGTCTACCAATTCCAGGGCGGTATCGGGCGATTCCCATTCCGAGCAGTGGTGTTCGGAAGCCAGGGCGACTTTCCATTCTCACTCGGAAAAAGCAGCGTGGTCGATGTCAACACGCACTAAGGCGCGCCGATACGCGCGCAAGCAGCGACATGCACTCTCTGCTGGCCGACTACATCTGGTGCGGCCCTCGATACTGCGCAGGGGTCAGATGTGCCTCCTCGCGGCGCTGCTCGTCCTTGTGTTGCCGGCCGCGAGTGCCCACGCCGAGACGGGCATCACCGCCCAGGCGGTCGCTGACAACGGTGCCTTCCTTCCCTATGCTCCGCCGCCAGCGCAGCTCGCCGGCCTTTGCCTGGTTGATACAGGTGTGGATCTCAACCAGGACACCGAAGGCGTCGTGGTCGAACGAACCGCGCTGGATGGCGGCTCGGGCGGAGATGTATCGCCGACGCTGCATGGCACCGTGCTGGCAATGATGGCGGCGGCGAATGGCTGGGGCATGGTCGGCACGGCTCCGCACGCGGTCCAGATCGTCTCGGTACGCATCCTCGAGCCGACGCAGACCACCTTCCCGTTTAACGCTTATTCATCCGGTGTCACCGAATGCCTGGAACTGCGGCACAAGTACAACATCCGGGTTATCAATCTATCGCTCGGGACTTCTGAATCACCGTCTGCCGAAAGCTATGAAGCTCTAGCCAATGCAGTTGAACGGGCGACTAACTATGGCGTTTCAGTGGTGGCAGCCGCGGGCAATGACGACGGCGGCGCGGTCGAGTACCCCGCTGCATATCCCAGCGTGCTTTCTGTAGGCGCGACGGACACGCAGGGTGGCGGCTTCTGCTCGTTCTCCAACCGCGGCGAAGGATTGCGCCTGCTCGCGCCCGGCTGCAACCTCGACGGCGCGGACCCGGTGACGGGCGAACCCGACTACAACTACTGGCAGGGCACTAGCGAGGCGTCGGCGATTGCGGCAGTGTCCCTTGATGCGCTCGACTCCTACCAGCCGAGCTTGTCGCCGGAAGCGGGCGAGAAGGCCCTGGCGGAAGCCGACAACGGCGTGCTCGACATCGCGCAGACCTTCCGCAACGTCGGCCTCAGCGCGATCGTCACGGCCGGCGAAGCGGCCGAGCCAGGAGCCCAGCCGAACTCGCCCACAGCGTCGTCTCCCCAGCCAGTGACACCATTGACCACGATGACGCTCACGCGACCATTCGGACGCCCGCAAGCGCGACTGAAGCGAGTTAAGCACCGGCTCGTGCTTGCGCTATCGGGACGCCCCAGCGAAGCTCAGGTGCAGGTGCGCTATCTCGGCCACAGGGGGCGATCACGCCAGCTTCGCGTGCTGCGCACGCTGCACGGGGTCTTCACGAACCTGACGCTCTCGAGCTCCGGCGTGATCGAGGTATCCGTGCGCTATACCGACCCCTACGACGTGGAACGAGCAAGCCCGTGGACAACCCTCCGGCTACCAGCATCCGCAAGCACCGCGAGAAAGGCCCGGCGCGGATGATGAGACGATTGAGCCTGACGATCGTGGTCACGCTGGCCACCGTGGCGTGGCTCTCGCCGTCCCAGGCGTTCGCGGCCGGCAGCTACCAGGTGAGTGCCTGCAACTTCGCGCCAGAAGCCGCCAACAACTCCTGGGCATGGGCTACGAACGATCCCGCGCAGCCTGCACACTACGCCGAGCACGCCAACTGCCCGTACCGGCTGGGAGGCTCGGGAGGCAACGCCGACCAGGAGGACGGGCTATCGACCACCGACGGGCTCGAGCTGTCGAGCGGCGCGACTCCTGGCACGAGCGCAGGTTGGACGTTCACCGCCCCAGCCGGCACGACGATCACTGGCCTGACTTACGAACGCTACATCGGGCACTCGCTCGACCCTCGAAACTCTTGGTCGCCGGCGCTTCGTGCGGACGGGACAATTGTGCCGGGAGAGACCTGTCTGGATTCGGTCGGAAACGGTGAGACGTGCTCTGTTGGTGGCCCGCCCGGAGAGGGAGGCGAACCTGCAGTAGTCACAGGGCTGTCAGCGCGCGAACTCTCGCTCGGCGTTGTGTGCCAAGCGCCCGCCGAGGATGAATGCGTTACGGGAGCAACCCAATATGCCGTGTGGGCAGCGATGTACGGGGCCACGGTCACACTCTCCGATCCCGCACCACCAACCCTTAGCCCGCCGTCGGGCGCTCTTTGGGGTGCAGGGGAAGCCGGCGGATTTCACAAGGGCACTGAAAGCGTCGCCGTCTTCGCCGCTGATGTCGGAGGGGGCGTAGCGAGCATCGTCCTGTCGGCCGACGGACGGCCGGTGGAGACCTACACGGCCCCGTGCAATTTCACCTTCGCCCAGCCATGCCCCTCATTGACGGGGACGCAGACCTTGACGCTGCCCACGACGGGACTCGCTGACGGAACTCACACACTCGCGCTCGTAGCAACCGACGCGGCCGGCAATCAATCGACTGCGATCTCCGAGCAGATCACCGTGGACAACGGCGCACCACCGCCACCAGTGGGATTGTCCGCAACTGCTACCCAGGCTGGTGGCTCGACGTTCACAGCTACTTGGACTAATCCGGCAGGCCAAGTCGCACCAATCACGGGGGCTCTCTACCAAGTCTGTCCGGCGAGCGGTTCGGGACCGTGCAGTGCTCCGGTATCGGCGCCAGCGGCCGGGCCAGCGACGGTGACGGTTCCCGGCCCCGGAAGCTGGAGCATCGCCGTGTGGCTGACTAACGCAGCAGGCAACATGAGTCCTGCCACCGCCGCGCGCACAAGCGTTGTCGTCTCGCCGTCCGGACCAGGGGGCTCGGGTCCGGGCACCACGGGGACCAAGCCTACGATCCGTGTCACGGAGGTGCTGCGTGGACGCGAGCTGGTGGTGCATGTGAGCGGGCCCGCGAGCGGCAAGGTTCGCGTGGGCTTCACCGGCAAGCTAAAAAAACGGACTGTCGCCTCGGGCGCAAAGACGGTCACGCTCAAGCGCGGGCGGCTGACGGCGATGTTCAAGCTCGGTCCTCGCACGGCAGCGCACGCGCTGATCCGCGTCAGCGCGAAGCTGGATCACGAGCTGGCGGTGACGAGCACGCTCCACCGAGCAGCCCCGCATCATCGCGGCTGAGCACGCTAAGGCATAACGATCGCGCGGCCCGGCTGATCTAGGCTGCCGCCACGAGCTGCAGGGCGCGGGTCTTCTCAGGTCCGTCGTCCACAGCACGGGCAAAGCGCTGGCCCTCTGCGCGAAGCGGGCGTAGCGCCGGTGGCTGATCGAGCACTGCTCCTAGTCCGTGCCACGGTGTGGCGCGCACGGAGAACATCGAGTCTGAGTCTGTCCCGCTCCCGGCGCGCTACCTTCTTGCCCGACGCCGTGACAAATCTTTGGGGATTGTCGAAATGACACCACGCGGCGTCACCCAAAAGACTCGACCGTCCGGCCCGATTCAGCTCCGCTCGAGCATACCGAGCAGCAAATGGGCCTGCCTAGTAAGTCAGCCTGCAACCAGTACGGCCAGCAGACTGAGATAGCCACCGATCAGAGAGAACACCACTGCCTGACGAAAGACGGTCAATCGTGTAGCGACCGTGTTCTCGCCCGTCGACATCATGCGAGAGTAGCTAGAGGCGAGCGCTTGGTCGACCGGCGGAGTCGAGGTGCTCAACACGGCAGCATGAATCACCTTGAAGTCCGCCTTCACAGTGAGGATCGCGGCAGCACCGCCAACTCCGTACACCAGCAGGACCATGCCGGCGAGCCAGAGTACGGCCGCGCCGGACGCCGGGTGGGTGGAGACATAGCCGCCGCCAAGTGCAGCCAAGGCGGCAGCCCCCACGGTAAAGAGCCATTGGGCTCGTCCGCGGATGTTCTCGAGATCGCTCTGTTGGCGATCGATTTGGCGCCTGCCCTCATCGATGAGGAGCCGGAAGTCCTCTCCCTTCCATCCATCAAGCTGCTGAGGCTCTAGCTGGTCGGCACGAAATACGGGAACATCGCGGCCGGGGGCAACCAAGCTCACGACATGAGCGAGATAGATCGACTGGCCATGAAGGAACTGTTGGACTCGATCGACCACAAGCGGGTCTATGTTCCTTGGAGGTGTTCGGCGATCGCGCGCGCCACCGCGCCGCTGACGGGCTCGGGGAGGAAAAGCCACTGTCCAGCCGGGTTCAGGTCGATAAACACGGCACCATTGCCAGTGTCGATCCAATCCTGACTCGAGTATCCGAGTCCCATATCGTGCGCGAGCCGCAGCGCTGCCTGCTCGACCTCGCCATCACTTGACAGCTCGAAGGAGTGGTGAGCTGCGTCATCGCGGCGCCAATCCACCGGCAGGCGGTCGGCCTGCAGTGCGCAGCACCAGGCTCGTTCTTGGAGCGTCACGACTCGCAGATGCCGCTGCGCCGGAATCTGCTCTTGAACGAGGAACGGTGCGCCCGCCAGTGCGACCAGCCGCTCATCATCGCGCTCTAGCGTCTGCGCCCAAAGTACCTGAGCCTCACCGTCGGACTTCACAAAGTGACCAACGCCCAGCGGCTTGACCACGAGCTCGTTGCCGAGATCAGCGGGAATGGCGTGGGGGTCGTTGGCGACAACTGTGCGCGGAACGCGGATGCCTAGCCGTGCCGCTTGGATGGCTTGGCGTAGCTTGTTCTCCGCGCCGATGAGCCGTGGGTACGCGGTCAGCCAGTTCACTTCTGGATGGCTGGCCAGTCCCACAGCGAGCGCAATCCAAGAGCCGCGGACGGCTGCCTCCCGCGAACCAGCAACGACGCCGGTGCGCCAGCCTGGCGGACTGAGCCGACGGACCCACCCACGCGCTCCCGACAGCCCCATCTCCTGCAGGTCGTCAACCTTACGTAGCGCGAGCCGGTTGCCGTCGAGAAGAAACTCGCCTTCCTCAAGGCTGGCGGCGTCGAGAACGATGGGTGACGAGGCACCCATCGCGGCAACCACCGCCTGCACATGCTCGTCCTGGGCACTGCCGACGATAAGCGCCGGCTCAGCCACCGCGCCCGTAGATCACTTCGCCGTCGCTAGCTTCCTCACTGTCGCCGTCGAGCGTCTCCTTCGTGGCGGTCAGGCTGGTCTCCCCGGCGAACGTGCCGGCCGGGGCCGCCTCGGCGAGCAGGTCGTACAGCGTGGTGCCTCCCTCGGCCGCAAACTCAGACATACAGGCTCGTTTCCTCGAGAGCGACGATACCCTCGTCGACAGTCTCCGGCGTCTTGGTGATCCTGGTCTCCCCGGATGAGATTGCAGTGCCCACGGGCTCAGCCAGCAGGTCGTACAGCGAGCGCTCGGATGCTGAGGTCCAAGTTGGAGCTGTACTCGAAGTCGAAAGCCTCGGTGTCATTGTCGAGGGTCTCCTTCTGTCGGGTGATTTGCGTCTCGCCGACCGTATGGCCCGCGGGCGCTGGTTCGGCCAAGAGGTCGTAGAGGCTGTATTCCATCCGCGCTAAGGCTACGCCGGCCAGCGGCGTCCCACTCAGCGACTACGACCACCTAAAACTGCAGCTGTCGCTCGTCAAGGAAGCAGCTCGCACGTTATGCGCAAACATTGGACCCCAAATTGGACCCCAAGAGAGCTGCCCTGTACTCCCTAAACACACAAAAAGCCCGAGAACTCGGGCTTTTTGCTCATCGGGGAGACAGGATTTGAACCTGCGACCGCCCGGCCCCCAGCCGGGTGCGCTACCAGACTGCGCCACTCCCCGTGGTGCTATGCAGAGCCTATCCCAACACGGCTTCGAACCGGGCCGGAACGGCACAGCCAGCAGCCGAGCCAACCCAGCCGCGGACGAGCTCTCCAAAGCTTCGCCGAGCTCGCCAGGCGAGCCAGGCCCATGGGAAGCGGGCGACGGGAATCGAACCCGCCCTAGAAGCTTGGAAGGCTTCTGTGCAACCACAACACTTCGCCCGCAGGCCGCGCATCATCGTACCGTCCCAGGAGCCGTCTAAGGTGTATCCGTGCGCCTCAGGGCCTTGGCTTTCCTGCTCGTGCTCACCGCGGGCGACTATCTGCTGTGGGACTGGTCGATCGCCAACGGGCACGACATCCTGTCGCTCGTCTCGGGGCTCACGCTGCTTCCCCTGGCCGTGGTGAGCGTCGGTCTGCTCGCGCTCGCGGGCGCGCGACTGCTGGCGCTCCTGGTTGGGAGATCCTCGACGGCCACGCGCGCCGCGAGAGCGTCCAGGCCGGTCGAGGCGACGGAGCAACCGCCGCATGCCTCGGCGTCCGAGCCTGACCCGTCGTCCGGCAGGCTGGCCGCCTGAGGGCTGTCCCGTGACGGGCGGGCGACGGCTTCGCCTGCTGCCCCGCTCCACCCGGGGTCGGTCGATCCTGGCCGGTGTGGTTGCGCTCGTGCTCGCGGGCGGAGCGCTCGCCGTCTACCTGTACGAGAAGCGCCGCACCGGCAACATCTACCACCCGCACGCCCTGTTTCTGCCGCAGCCCGCCCCCACGTTGCCCGCCAAGGGCCCGAGCCGCTTCGCGTGGCCCTTGTACGGCTACACGAAGAACCACACGCGCTTCTTCCCGGCATCGGCGCGACTGCATCCCCCCTTCAGGACATTATGGGTCCACTGGGGCGGCGCTCTGCTCGAGTTCCCGCCGGTCATGTACGGCGACCGCCTCTTCCAGCTCAGCGACGACGCTGTGATCCATGCGATCGACAAGAACACCGGTCGCGACGCGTGGCGCAGGCGCCTCGGTGCGCTGTCGGCCTCCTCGCCCGCCGTGTCCGGCGTCACGGTCTATGCGACGGTGCTCTCTCGCTCGCCCAGGTCGCAGGCCGGACGAGTCGTGGCGCTGAACACCGCCAACGGCCACATCCGCTGGGCGCGGGACCTGCCGAGCCGTTGCGAGTCCTCCCCCCTGCTGGACCACGGCAAGCTTTTCTTCGGCTCCCAGAACGGCGCCGTGTACGCGCTCGATGCGCGCACCGGCAACGTCCTGTGGACCTATCACGCGGCGGGCGCGGTCAAGGCGAGCCCGAGCCTGTCGGGCGGCGTGCTCTACTTCGGGGACTATTCGGGCGAGCTCCAGGCGGTGCGCGAGCGCGACGGCCAGCGCCTGTGGGCGAGCGGCTCAGGCGGGGCGCTGCTCGGCAGCGGCACGTTCTACTCCACCCCTGCGGTCATATACGGCCGCGTGTTCCTCGGCAACACCGACGGGCGCGTCTACGCCTATGACGCCGCCTCCGGCAAACTCGAC
>DASUDH010000202.1:0-3562 GCA_036275675.1 Solirubrobacteraceae bacterium
GCCGGCCGGCGAATACCGCGTGAGGGTGAGCCTGCGCGAACAGGCTCGCTCGCGACTGTCCCCGCGCAGCTTCGAGCTGGTGAGGCCGTGAGCCCGCGGCTGGATCGAGACTCGACCCCCGCCCGGCGCGCGCGCGCGAGGCCCCTGCCGTGATCGCCGCGTCGCTGCCAAGCCCTGGAGCGATCGCGGCACTGGCGATCGTCGCGATCGTCGCGATCGCGGCACTGGCGCTCCTGATGCGCCGCCGGCGGCAGGCTTTCCCCGTGCTCGCTGTGCTCGCGCTGCCGTTCCGCCTGCCGATCTCGGCCGACGGGCGCACGGTAAACCTGCTGTTGCCGCTGTATGCGGTGGTGGCGGCGGGCACGCTGGCTCACCTCGTGCCGCGGCTGCTCGGACGGCGCGGCGCCTACTCCTCCTCGCGCCCGCCGATGCTGCTCGATTGGCTGCTGCTCGCGTCGGTGGCGCTGTACGCCGTGCAGGCGGGCTATTCGGCCGACCTGTCGAAGGCGGCGCAGAACGTGGTGTTCTTCTACGCGCCGTTCGCGCTGCTGTATGCGCTGCTGCGCGAGGCGCCGTGGACTCCCCGCCTCGTGCTGGTGTGCCTCGCCGCGGCGGTTGCGCTGGCGGTCGTGTTCGCGGGGATCGGCTTCGTCGAGTACGACCGCAAGGAGCTGTTCCTGAACCCGAAGGTGGTGGCGGCGAACCAGTACGACAACTACTTCCGCGTGAACTCGCTGTTCTTCGATCCGAGCATCTACGGGCGCTTCCTGGCGCTCGTGACGATCGCGGTGACGACGGTCGTGCTGTGGAGCGCCAGTAGGCGCGAGCAGCTGCTCGGGGCGGCCGTGCTGGCGTGGTTGCTGGCCGGGCTCGTGACGAGCTTCTCGCAGTCGAGCATCGCGGCGCTGCTGCTGGGGCTGGCGGTGCTGGCCGCCTGGCGCTGGGATGTGCGCGGGACGGCGTACGTGTCGGTCGCGCTGGCGGCGATCGCCGCGGTCGCCGTGCTGGTGGCCCCTGCCAGCCTGCACTTCGGGCTGAACGGGTCGGGGGGATCGGCGAACAACGCGACGAGCGGCCGCGCGAAACTGGTGTCTGGCGGCCTGGAGCTGTTCGCCAAGCGGCCGCTCACCGGCTACGGCTCGGGGTCGTTTGCGACCGAGTACAAGCGCCATGGCCACAACACGACCGTGGCGAACGCGACCTCGGCATCGCACACGATCCCGGTGACGGTCGCCGCGGAGCAGGGGATCGTGGGGCTCGCTCTGTATGTGGCGCTGCTGGTGGCCGCGCTCTCGACGCTCTTCTCGGGCGCGGGCCGCTCGCCGCCGCGGATCGCGGTGGCGGCGTGCTTCGCGGCGCTGGTGCTGCACACGTGGGTGTACGCGGACTTCCTGGAGGACCCCATGACATGGACCCTGCTGGGCATCGGTGTGGCGCTTGGCGCGATGCGCAGCGGCGTTTTCGTGGGAGACGATGCCGCGTCCTCATCCGAAGGACGCCCGGCGTCGCCGGTCATCTCGCCGGGGTGACGCGCCGAGCCAGGATGTCTGTCGGGAGGGCGACCGTCTAGGTTCCTGGCGGTGCACTCCTACCTGAAGCGGCTGGTGAGGACGGGCGCGGCCTATCAGGCCGCGGAAATCTTCGCGAAGGGCTTGGCCGTGGTGACGCTGCCGCTGTACACGCGGCACGTGTCGAGCGCCGGCTACGGCGCCTACAACTCGCTGCTGACGGCGGTGATCCTGTCCAGCATCGTGTTGCGCCTGGGCGTGGGGGAGGCGTTCGTGCGCTTCTACTTCACCGACGCAGACCAGGAGCGCAGGACGCGGATCGCACGGACCGCGACCGCCACGGTCGCCTGGACCACCACGGTCGCCGCACTTGCGGCGGCGGTCTTCTCGGGTGAGCTGTCGCGGCTGGTGCTCGGCTTCGAAGACCCCCTGTTGATGAACTGCGCGATCCTCGGGCTGTGGGCGTTTACGAACCTAGAGATGGCGTATGCCCAACTGCGCGTGGACGAACGCGCGCGCGCCTACATGTACGCGTCCGGGACGAACGTGGCGATGACGGTGGCGTTTACGATCGCGCTCGTCGTGTTCGCCGGCCAGGGGGCGCGCGGGCTATTGCTCGGCAACTTCGGCGCCTCGACGATCACTGTGCTCGGCCTGTGGTGGGTTTTGCGCCGGCGCTTCTCGCTGCGCGTGCGCGTGGCCGACCTGCGCGCGATGCTCGGCTTCGGACTGCCGACGGTGCCGGCCGACGCGAGCGTGTATGCGCTGCAGGTGGCGGATCGCTTCTATCTGTTCCGCGGTGTTGGTCACGCGGCGGCGGGGGAGTACTCGATCGCCGTGCAGCTCGCGACGGTCGTGTTCGTGTTCGTGCGCGGCTTCCAGTACGCGTGGCCGCCGCTCGCATATTCGATCGACAGCGACGCCGAGGCCTCGCGACTGTACTCGATCGTGACGACGTACTTCGTGCTCGCCACGGGCGTGGTCGTCGCAGGCGTCGCACTGCTCGGACGCTGGCTCGTGAGACTGCTGGCGGCGCCAGAATTCTACGCTGCGCACAGGGCGCTGCCGTGGCTCGCGCTCGGCTGGACACTGTACGGGCTCTACCAGATGATGATCGTGATCACGGGAAGAGCGCGGGTCACGCAGCGCAACCTGCCGGCAGCGGCGGTGGGGCTTGCGGTGAACGTGGCGCTGCTCGTCGTGCTCGTCCCCAGCAGCGGCCTCGGTCTGGGCATCGCGGGCGCGGGGATCGCGCTGTGCGGCGCGTATGCGGCGATGGTGGCGCTCATGCACCTGCTCACCCGCAACGTGTTCGCCGTGGACTTCGAGTGGCGGCGTCTCGCCCAGATAGCGGCGATCCTCGCGAGCGTGGCGGTCTCTGGAGAGCTGCTGCTGCCGACAGCCGGCTTCGTGGGCCTCGCGCTGCGCGCGCTGTGGCTGGGGTTGATCCCCGCGCTGCTGCTCGCCACGCGCTTCTTCGCTCCCAGCGAGCGCGAGCAGGCGCGGCTGCTCGTGGCCGACGCCCAGCGGCGCGTGGCGGCCTTCCGCGCGCGCGGAGGCGATGCCGAGGCGTATGCGGAGGACCCGCTGCGAGACCTCTAACACATGTGTCGCCGATTGTCTGTTAAAGCTCGAGCTGCGCGGCGCTGCAGCCGATGACGCGCCCGTGCGTGACCTTTCTCTCAAGCCTCCCCGACCGGCGGGGCGGCACGAGAGCTCACGGTCGAATAGCGCTCAACGCGCTTGCCGGTTGTATGCCGCGGCGGCCTCGCGCAGCCCCTCGCCACGCGAGGGCCACAGCGATGCGGTCACGTGGAGCCAGTAGCGCTTCGGGGAATGGCCGGGCAGGAGCAGCGCGCCGAGGGCGCGCACTGCGTAGGACCAGGCGGTCAGCCAGCGCACCGTGAGCGCCGCCGCCGCCGAGTGATGCTTGTGCATGTAGAGGTCGCGGTTGCGCGCCATCTCCACGATCCGCCGCTCGGGAACCGTGCCGATGGAGAGCTGCTCGTGGTGGACCGCCACGGCGCTCGGCACGTACAGGCTGCGCCAGCCGG
>DASUDH010000203.1:0-2929 GCA_036275675.1 Solirubrobacteraceae bacterium
CGGCGCCTGGGTGAGCGCGAGCTGCGGGGCGACCCGTCGAGTGACGAGCCTTGCGGGGAGGGCGGCCCGTGTCGGTCGGCACAGCGCCGGTCAGGGCCGAGCTACTTCGGGGAGGTTTGTCGTCGTCGTTCATCTGTGGCCGACCGCACAACCGTAGCAGGGGTGCTGGTCGACTTCGAGCAAGCCTCAGGCGAAATTGTCGATGTGTGTGGCCATGTCAAAGTCGGCGCGCGTCAGACCGCCCTGCGAGTGGGTGGAGAGCTCCAGCCGAACCTTGTTCCAGCCGTGGACGAGGATGTTGGGGTGGTGGTTCACCGTCTCGGCGGCGTCGGCCACGCGGTTGACGAAAGCGATCGCCTGGCCGAAGTCCTCGAACTTCCACTCGCGCACGATCGCTTGGCCGTCGCGATGCCAGTCACTGGAGGCGAGAGCCGTGTCAATCTCCGCATCGGAGAGCAGCGTCACGGGATACAGGGTATCCCGATCGTGGATACGCTAGCCACCGGGGATAAAGATTTGTTGTTCGCCGCCGGCCCCGACCTTGCTCGATCGAGCGATGAGCACCGAGGACACCGCGAATGCCCCGCTGAGCGCCAAGCATCCAGCGAGAGCGAGCGCCAGAGACCTGCGCCGGTCGGCGAGCTGGAGCACCAGCCCCGCGAGCGCCCCTCCGATCAGGCCGCCGACGTGCCCCCCGAGCGAGATGCCGGACGAGGCGAAGCTGAACAGCAGGTTGATGAGGATCAGCGCGCCGAGCCCACTCTCCATCACCGGAACGTTGCGCGAGCGCATCTCCACGACGGCACAACCTGCCAGGCCGAAGACGGCACCCGAGGCACCCACGGTGAAGGCGTGGGGCGTGAGCACCAGCGCCCCGAGAGCGCCAGCGAACAGCGAGGCGACATACACAGCCGCGAATCGCACCGAGCCGATGGCGGGCTCGAGCATGCGTCCGAGCCAGTAGAGGATGAGCATGTTCATCCCGATGTGGAGAAGGTTGGCGTGCAGGAAGCCGCCGCTGACGAGCCTCCACCACTGTCCGTAGGCCACCCCCTGCTCGATTCCCGGTATTTCCGGGCTGCCGAGCAGCGCCCCCCTTGCGTAGAGCGTCTCCCCGCCGCCGATGTGGGTCTTCTCGATGAGGTACGCCACCACGTTCACGGCGATAAGGCCATAGGTGACACGAGGTACGTCGGACATCTCCCTCAATCTCACAACCCGTGTACGCTGCTTGGAGCACTGCGGGCAGCGCATCCCCACCGGAGTGGTGGTCATGCAGTCCGGGCATATCGGACGTCCGCACGAGGAGCAGGCGACGCCCGTCTCACGCGAGGGGTGGCGGTAGCAGGTTGCCATTAGCGGCGCAGACGCTAGCAGCGGCGTCAGCGCGTGTGGCCCGCCTGGCGCCCGCGGTCAGATCGGCGCGGGGATGCTACCGGCCATCTTGCGCAGACCGAGGCGCATCCGGCCCTTGACGGTGCCGACCGGAGTGTCGAGCATGGTGGCGATCTCCGTGTGGGTGTAGCCGCCGTAGTAGGCGAGCGTGATCACGCAGCTCTGCTCGGGAGGAAGGCCGTCGAGGGCGGCCAGCAGTTCGCGGGCCCGCTCTCGCCGCCCGACCTCGCGGTCGGTGAGCTCACGCGATTCGAGGAGATCCTCCAGACCCTGATCGCTTGCGCCGGTCACTTCGTGTGCGATGCCCTGGCGCAAGACGTCGATCGCGCGGTTGCGTACGATTCCGAGCACCCACGCCCTGACGCTGCCTCGACTGCGGTCGAAATGTCGACGACTGCGCCAGAAGGACAGGAATGCCTCCTGGACGACCTCCTCGGCGATCACGCGCCTCGGGCACATCTGCATCGCCAGCGCCGCCGCGGCGCGCGCGTGACGCTCGTAGAGGACGGCGAACGCATCCGGGTCGTCCTCGGCCACGAGGGCCATCAAAGCCTCGTCGGCGAGCAGGCGGGGAGCGGGGGAAGGGAGCTCGAACGTATCGCCCATCGCCGACCGAGCAATGCGATGAGCGGTGGATGGCGCGCTGCCGATCGGCGCCATCGCAGTAATCGTCTTGTCTTCAATACGTTCCATATGACTGATGATCGGAATAATTCCCGACGAATGAACTGTGAACGCTCTGTCGCGCAATTGCAAGCGCGCTTGCAAGAGCAGTCCGCTCGCACCGACAAATCGAATAGTTCTTAAATGCAGCGTCGGCGGGCACGGATCAGACGCCGGCAGGGCAGCGTAGTGGCGCACAAGAGCCGCAGGTCGGCGCCGATAGGACACTCGATGAAGAGCATCTGAGGGCTCGCGTACGCTCCAGAACCTTGATGTGGGTTCCGGGTTCCCTGGGAGGCTGGGAGTGGCGTTCGGAGGAACCCAACGGTGGAGGTGTGGGTGTTCTATTTTGAAATTTTACGATAGTACATACAAATGTATCTACAATGGTGAAATTTCAAAAAATAGACTGCCTTCCCTCCTTGATCTTCAGTCAGTCCTCCATGACGGGCACTGAACCCGCATCGAGCCTCTAGCGGTCGCCGAGCAGCCGGCGGGTGTGCTCGCGTAGATCGCCGACGGCGCGCTCGGCGGCTGTGCGTGCGTTCAACAGACTGCCTGCCTCAGGGCGCGCGCGACGACGAGCGCGCAGGAGCACGAGCGCGACACCGGCGCTCCCTCCGACCACGACGGCAGCCGCCGGACGAACCCAGTTGCGCGGATCGCGCATCGCCGAGAGCTCCCACGCCTCGAGCTCCTCCTGGGCGAGCTCGGTCAGGTTGACGAGGGTCAGCTCCATGCGCTGGGAGAGGTCCTCCGGCGGGTCAACCGGGCTGAGAGCCTCGCGCAGGAGGGCCTCGAATTCGGCTGCCCCCGAGCTCATGACGCGGCCTCCGACGGCGCGCGCTCCGAGCTCGACTCGGCGACGATG
>DASUDH010000204.1:0-11146 GCA_036275675.1 Solirubrobacteraceae bacterium
GGGATGCATCAGCAGCTGATCGGACCCGAGGCGCGAGGAATTGATCTGATAGCGAGCGGCATACTCGCGCAGCGAGGGCACGAACGAATCGTGCATCCGCTCGAGCTGCATCCGCAGCACGTACACGACTTCGGCCTGACCGAGATCGTCAAGCGTGGGGGTCGAGTGGCACCCGAGCGCGTCGATCCCGCGCGGGATCAGCGTCGGCGGGCCGGCGACCGTCACCTTCGCCCCCATCCGCCGAAAGGCGAGGATGTTCGAGCGCGCGACACGCGAGTGGGCGACATCGCCGACGATCCAGATCGATACGCCGTCGAGCGATCCGAGCCGGCAGTGCAGCGTGTACACGTCGAGCAGCGCCTGGGTGGGATGCTCGTGCTTGCCGTCGCCGGCGTTGACGATCGCGGCGCTCGTCCAGCGCGACACGAGCTCGGCCGCGCCCGCCCAGGGCGTGCGGATCACGATCGCGTCGGGCTTGTGGGCGCTCAGGGTGAGCACGGTGTCCTTCAGCGACTCGCCCTTCTCGACGCTGGAGCCGCTCGCAATGAAGTTCACGACGTCCGCGGAGAGGCGCTTGGCGGCGAGCTCGAACGAGCTGCGCGTACGGGTGGATGCCTCGTAGAAGAGGTTGAGCACCATCCTGCCGCGCAACGCCGGCACCTTCTTGATCTCACGGTCGGACACCTCGGCGAAGCGCGCCGCCTGCTCGACGATCCGCTCGATCGCGGCGCGGTCGAGATCTTCGATCGAGAGCAGGTGGTTCATGCACCGACCTCGACCGGAGCGGGCTTGATCGCGACCTCGTCCAAGCCGTCGATCTCTGTGACGCGCACGCTCACGTGCTCCCCGCGCGAGGTGGGCAGATTCTTGCCGACATAATCGGGGCGGATCGGCAGCTCGCGATGGCCACGGTCGGCGAGCACCGCGAGCTGGACACGCTCGGGCCTTCCGTAATCGAACAGCGCCTCGATCGCGGCGCGCACGGTGCGGCCCGTGTAGAGCACGTCGTCGACGATCACGACCGTGCGCCGGGAGAGGTCGAAGTCGATATGCGAGGCGTGCACGACGGGCGCCTGTGGTCTGGAGGCGACGTCGTCGCGATAGAAGCCGATGTCGAGGTCTCCCAGCGGCACGTCCGTCTGCAACAAGTCTTGCAGGAGGACCTGGAGGCGCCGGGCGAGGATCGCGCCGCGACGGTGGATGCCGACGACTGCGACCTTCGAGGCGGTCGTATTGCGCTCGGCTATCTCGTGGGCGATGCGCACCAGCGCCCGTCGCAGCTCGTCCTCTCCGAGGACGACCTTCCCGTCGCTCATCGTTTCCTTCCTGGCCTCACCGGACCGGGTTAAAGGAGCAAGGCAAACTCTATCAGCGCCCAGTGACGCTTCGCACCGGCGCCTCGCTCTCGGGCTCGCCGGGCCGCTCGTCGTCGAGCGCGCTCGCGGGCGGGCCCTCCGACTCCACACGATCCTCGGTGCCCGGGCGCCTGTTCGACCAGCGGACCAGCTGTGCGGGTCCCTTCTCGGCGAACGGCACGTCGATCGTGTCGAAGTCGCGGGGCGCCTCTGTGATGGGGAACACGGCGCGCGCCTGCTCGCGCAGATCCCCGCCCGGGTAGCGACTGGAGATGTGGGTCAGTGCGAGCATCCTGGCGTGCGCGTCGCGAGCAAGCTCCGCCGCCTGGCGAGCCGTGCTGTGGCCGGTCTGATGCGCGCGCTCGGACTCCTCCTCGGCGAACGTGGCCTCGTGCACCAGCACGTCGGCTTCGTGGGCTGCAATGGCGAGCGCCTCGCACGGCGAGGTGTCCCCGGAGATCACGATCTTGCGCCCCTCGCGCGTGGGTCCCATCACCTGCTCCGGTGTCACTCCCGCGACGGTCTCCCCGCGCGCGAGCCGGCCGAAGTCCGGTCCGGGGGTCACCCCCAGCTGCTCGGCGAGCTGCGCATCGAGATGCCCTTGACGGGCGTCCTCGACAAGGGCGTAGCCGAACGCCGCCGCGCCGCGATGGCTCACCGGGACGGCCGCCACAACGTAACCGTCGAACGGGACGGTCTGCGCCGGCTCGAGCTCGACCACGCTCAGATCGTAGGGGAGCCGGCCGTAGACGAAGCGCAGCGCGTCCATCATCTGGCGCAGCCCGCTGGGGCCATAGACAGACAGCGGCTGGTCGCGTTCGCGCAACGCAAACGACTTGAGCATCCCGGGCAATCCGAGCCAATGGTCGGCGTGGAAGTGCGTGATGAAGACCGAGCCTACGTCTGCGAGACCCACGGAGCGCATGAGCTGGCGCTGCGTGCCTTCGCCGCAGTCGAACAGCAACCGATCCCCGCCCCTGCGCACGAGGATCGCGGGCAGGCCACGCCGCGGGCTCGGCACCGAGCCCCCCGTGCCGGCGAAGAACAACGACAGGTCCACAGGCGCAACGGTAGCGGTGGAGCCGGCCCACGGGCCGGTGGGCTTGGGCCAAGTGGGTGCCCGGGACGAGGCGACGCCGTCGAGCGCGGCAGGCCGCGAGGCCGACAGTGGCGTGCATACGCTCTAAGCTCAGAGCCCAACGACGCCGCCGGGACGGCGCCCGTTGCGCCCGTAGCTCAGTGGATAGAGCGTCCGCCTCCGGAGCGGAAGGTCGCGTGTTCGAATCACGCCGGGCGCGTTCTCGACTTCCTCGTGATCGAGCCCGAAGTGCCCGATCGCCACGCCGAGATGGTCCGTTTGCGCAGCGCGCTGCACGACCTGCGCAGGCCTATCGACGTGCTCGTCTTCAGCGAGGCGCAGATAGAAGAGTGGGGCGAGGCGCGCGGAACGGTGCTTCACGCCGCGCTTTCTGAGGGCCGGGTGCTCGTCGAAGCGTGACGAACACGATGTCGCCGGCGCGCGCCGTGTGGGAGCGCCACGCAGGTGTGACATACACTTGACGGCATATGCTATTTAGGATATAGTGTCGCGGTGTGGGAAGTCGAGTTCACAGACCAGTTCGGCGAGTGGTGGGACACGCGCACGGTGTCGGAGCAGCAGAGCATCGACGCCGCCGTGCGCGTACTCGAACAGCGTGGTCCCGGGCTTGGGCGGCCACTCGTCGACACGGTCGAGGGCTCGCGCCACGCGAACATGAAGGAGCTGCGCGCGAGCACCACACGCGTGTTGTTCGCCTTCGATCCGGCGCGGAGCGCGATCCTCCTCATAGGAGGCGACAAGCGCGACCGCTGGCAGCAGTTCTACGCAGAGATGATTCCGCTGGCAGACCGGTTGTTCGACGAACATCTGGCAGAGCTTGAGAAGGAGCAACGAAAATGACCGTCAAGACACGAAACTTCAATGAGCTGCGCGAACAGGCGCGGCGTCGCGACCCCGGTTGGGATGAGCAGGTTGCCGAGCGCCGACGTGCGATGGAGGACGCCCTGGCGCTCGCCGATCTGCGCCGATCGCGTCACGTCACGCAGGTGCAGCTGGCCGAGGAGCTTGGTATCTCGCAGGGCAACGTCTCGCGACTGGAGGGTCGCAGCGATGTCTATCTATCGACGCTGCGCTCCTACGTGCAGGCGCTCGGCGGTCATCTGGAGATCGCCGCCGTGTTCGACGACGAGCGCTACCCGGTCGCTCCAGGCGCTTGAGCTCGTAGGCGGCCCGTAGGCGCTGGCTTCGATACGGCGGCTCCGGCCTTCTGGCTTGCCAGAGCGCCGCACCAAAAGGCAGCCCTGCCAAAACCCGCCCGAAACGACCGCAAATTGCGCCTAAACGCGCGCCCTGACCCATAGTGGTGCACTCCGGCGAATCCTCAGCAACCATGCGGGATTCAAACCCAAATCCCTCCCCCACCCACGCGTCTCCGGAGCGGAGGGTCGCGTGTTCGAATCACGCCGGGCGCGTCAATTCACCCAAGCTCTACGCTGCATAGCGTGATCGCCCCACAGCTCGCGGCGCTGCTCGCAACCGAGGACATCGTCCAGCTCGCACCCACGGTGGTCCTCGGGTTGCTGTATGCGCGCCGGGCGCGCACGCTCGCCGGCGGGCCTCACCGCGTTCCCGGCTGGCGCCAGGCGTGCTTCTACGCGGGCCTGCTCGCGATCCTCGCGGCTCTGCTCTCCCCCATCGGCGAACTGAGCGACGAGTTGCTCTACGCGCACATGGTGGAGCACTTGCTGATGGGCGACATCGCGGCGCTCTTGATCGTGCTGGGGCTCACCGGACCGCTGCTGGCGCCCGTGCTGCGCATCCGCTTCTTCGATCGCCTGCGCGCGCTCACCCATCCCCTGATCGCGTTCCCGCTGTGGGCGATCGACCTGTACGTGTGGCACCTGCCCTTCTTCTACCAGGCCGCATTGCGTCATCCTGCGGTGCACGCGCTCGAGCACGCGATGTTCATCACGCTGGGCATCAACATGTGGATGTGCCTGTTCGGGCCGCTGCCGAAGCCGCGCTGGTTCGGCAGTCTCGCCAAGCTCGGCTACATCGTCGCGGTGCGCCTCGCCGGCACCGTGCTCGGCAATGTGTTCCTCTGGTCGGGCACGGTCTTCTACCCGTTCTACCTGCACGGGGACGCCGCGTGGCACATCAACCCGCTGGCCGACCAGAACCTGGCGGGAGCGATAATGATGGTCGAGGAGAGCTTCCTCACGCTCGGCCTGTTCTGCTGGCTGTTCCTGCGCACGGCGGGCGAGAGCGAGGAGCGCCAGGATCTACTCGACTTCGCCCATACCCACGGCGTCGAATTGAGCGACGAGCGCGCCGCCCGTGCGGTGGCTGCCGGCCGGGGCGAGGATCTGCGCCGGCGCGTCGAGCGGGCGGCCGGGACGACCGATCCACTCTGAGCCGACGGCGCATGCTTGGCGACGAGCTCGTTACGCTCAAAGCGTGTGCGCAGGTTGTGCCATGGCAGCCGCATCCGCGGCCTCGGGCTTTCGCAGCTGGCTGCAAGCGCGGCGCACGGGTTGGCTCACCCCGCGCCGTGTGCGCGCTCTCACGATCGGCGCGATGTGCGCCGCCGGGCTCGTCTCGACGGTCGGCGTCAGCGGCTCGACGCCGCCAGCGCACAGCGCCGCGCACGCGCCGCAACCGAGCCACGCCCCAGCACCCTAGACCGCCCTCCCGGTAGACCGGCTTCTAGGGCGATCGCTGAGCAAGCAAGGCAAGGACGTACCCCCTCGGGGCGCAAGCAGTTCGCGTAGCGTGCTGAGTACGCGAGCGATTGAGGACACACGGCATCGCGCCGCTCGGCGTCGTCCTAGCCGCCCGCGACCGCCGGGAGGATCGTCAACTCGGCGCCGTCGCTCACGGGCGTGTCCAGACCATCGAGGAAGCGGATGTCCTCGCCGCTCATATATACGTTCACGAACCGTCTCAGCGAGCCGTTCTCGTCGGCGATGCGCGCGCTCAAGCCGTCGAACCTCTCGTACAGGCTGTCCAGCACCTCGCGCACCGTGGCGCCCTCGAGCTCGGCTTCGCTCTCCCCGCCGGCCGCGGCGCGCAGCTGCGCCGGTATCTTGACCGTCACACCCATCGTCGGCTCAGCGCTCTTGGCCTACGTTCGCGAACGCCGCAGGCACGCCTGTCGCGTCCGCTGGAGCCCGCTCGACGAGGGTCGTGAACTGCTCCGCCGACGGGTCGATTTCGTGCACGTGGAACGTGTCGCGCACGGCGTCGAGCGTCTTCAGCCCCTCGCCGGTGATCACGAGCGCGACGCGCTCGTCCGGGTCTATGTCCCCGCGCGCGGCGAGCTTCGCGAGCACGGCGGTCGTGACCCCGCCGGCCGTCTCGGTGAAGATGCCGGTCGTCTGTGCGAGCAGCGCGATGCCCTCGCGGATCTCCTCGTCGCTGACCGAGTCGACCGAGCCGCCGCTGCGACGAGCCTCCTCGAGCGCGTAAGGACCGTCCGCCGGGTTGCCGATCGCGAGCGACTTGGCGATCGTGTCGGGCTTCACGGGCTTGCACAGCTCGTGTCCGGCGGCGAAGGCCCTGGCCACCGGCGCGCAGCCGTCGGCCTGGGCGCCGTTCATCCGCGGCAGCTCACCCTCGACGAGCCCGAGCTCGCGCCACTCGTCAAAGCCCTTGACCACCTTCGTGAACAGCGACCCCGACGCGATCGGCACGACACAGCGGTCGGGAAGCTCGAAGCCGAGCTGCTCGGCGATCTCATACGCGAGCGTCTTCGACCCCTCGGCATAGTAGGGGCGCAGGTTGACGTTCACGAACGCCCAGTCGCGCTCGGCCGACAGCTCGATGCAGAGCCGGTTGACGTCGTCGTAGTTGCCCTTCACCGCGACCAGCTTCGTCCCGTAGACGCCCGTAGCGAGCACCTTCTGCTCCTCTAGGTCGGCGGGGATGAACACGTAGGACTCGAGCCCGAGCGCGGCGCCGTGCGCCGCCACCGAGCCCGCGAGGTTGCCCGTCGAGGCGCACGCGATCGTCTCGAAGCCGAGCTCACGCGCGCGCGCGGCCGCGACCGACACGACACGGTCCTTGAACGAGTGGGTCGGGTTGGCGGCGTCGTTCTTGACCCACACCTCGCGCAGACCGAGGCGCTTCGCCAACCGGTCGGCTCTGATCAGCGGCGTGCACCCGGCCGGAAGGCCGGTGCGCGACGCCAGGCGGCCCGACGGCCCCGGAGGTCCGTCCACCAGCGGCAGGAAGTCGGCGTAGCGCCAGATGTTCTGGGGGCCCGCCTGGATGCGCCTGCGCAACCCGTCCACGTCTCCGCCGAGGCGGCTGTGGTCGTATGCGGCCTCGAGTGGCCCGAAGCAGCGGTCGCAGACATACAGCGCCTCCAGCGGATACTCGGCTTGGCACTCTCGGCATCTGAGGTGTGTAACAGCCACAGCGGGCTCCTTCCGTCTCTTTCACTTCGCCGGTAAACCGTGTGGCGAAGAGCAGAAAGCCCGCCACACATCTCTCTGGAATTGGCACCTTCCCGCTGTGACGCGGTGGTTGCCGGGGCTTCGTCGGGCCAGTCCCTCCACCCCTCTGGATGTGTCCAGCTATGTGAGGGGAGATTATACGAGGCTCGGCAGCGGAACGCAAGACGCTCTTTTTCGAGTGCGCGAGAGCCCCAGTAACGCGTGCTGGCCGGCGGTGTAGGGGCTTGCTGTGAGCACCGGCGTACGAACTCCGGCAGCGGCGCCAGAGATCTTCGAGCAGCTTGACCCGTCCGCCAAGAAGCGGATGCTGATAATCGTCAATCCGTACGCCACCACCGTCTCGGATCGGCTGCGCCACCTCGTCGTCTACGCGCTCCAGGGCCGCTACGAGGTCGATGCGGTCGACACCGAGGATCGCGGCCACGCGATCGAGCTGTGTCGCGAGGCCGCCCACGAGGGCTACGACGTGGTGGTGGCGTTCGGGGGCGACGGCACGGTCAACGAAGCCGCCAACGGCCTGCGCGGCTCCCCCACCCCGCTCACGTGCCTGCCGGGGGGCTCGGCGAACGTGTACGGCAAGATCCTCGGCATCCCCGGGGAGCTCGTCGACGCGACCGAGCACCTGTTGAGCATGGCCGACGACTGGCGTCCCCGCAAGGTCGACCTGGGCGTGGTCAACGGCCGCTGCTTCACGTTCGCCTCGGGGCTCGGCCTCGACGCGAGCGTCGTGCGGCGAGTCGACACCAACCCGCATCTGAAGGCGCGTTTCGGCGCCTACTACTTCACGTGGGCAGCCGTGAGCACATTCACGCGCCGCTACATCCTCAAACCGCCCCACCTCGCGGTCGAGATCGGCGGCGAGCGACACACGGGGGTCACCGCGATCGTCCAGAACGGCTCCCCGTTCACCTACTTCAAGGACCGTCCCATCGAAGTGGCCGACGGTCCGCGGCTCGACTCGGGAACGCTCGAGACGTGCGTCCTGCACCGTGCACGCCCATTCGACATGCCCTCGATCGCCTACCGCGCGTTCTCCAAGCGCGCACGCGTCGTCCGCCACAGCCAGGTCAGCGCCCTGCCGGAGGCGGTCGAGCTGACCGTCTCCTCGTGCGACGGCGAGCCGCTGCCGCTGCAGGTCGACGGCGACTACCTGGGCGACGTCATGGAGGCGCGCTACTCCGTGCTCCCGGATGAGCTGAGCGTCGTCTCCTAGACCCCTGACGCGCCGGCCACCGCGTCCGGACCCAGCCGGCGGCGGCTCGCCTGGGGCTAGCCGGCTCCTCCGGGCGTCACCCGGTAGGCGTCGAACACAGACTCGGTGTTGCGCAGGCGCGAGATCGCGCCCTTCAGGCTCTGGGTGTCCGCGAGCTCCACCACGAAGCGGTTCTTGACCATCGGTGGGCTCGACAGGCAGCGCGCTTCGAGGATGTTCGCGCCCGACTCCGAGAACGCTCGCGAAAGATCCTCGAGCAGACGGTGGCGATCCCACGCGTCGATGTGGACTTCGACGACGAACGACGTCGCCCGCTCGCCCTCCCAGCTCACGTTCGTGAAGCGTTCCGGATTGCGTTGCAGCAGCCGCGCGTTCGGGCAATCCTTGCGGTGGATCGTGATCCCGCGACCGAGCGATATATAGCCCAGGATCGGGTCTCCCGGCACCGGACGGCAGCACTTCGCAAGACGCAGCATCACGTCCTCCACGCCGTCCACCCTGATCCCGTACTGGCCGGAGGAGCTCGTCGGTCGCTGGCGCGGGCGGCCGACCTTCAGCAGGTCCGTGGCGGTCGTGTCGCCGTCCGCAGCCTCGCCCTGCTTGAGGCGTTGCAGGACCTTGTTGACGACGACCTTGGGCGAGATCTTGGCGGCGCCGAGCGCGATGTAGAAGTCATCGGCCTTGCGATAGCCCATCTCGCGGATCACGTCCGCGAGCAGCGCCGAGCCGGTGATCTTCTGCGCCGGCAGGCCCTGCTTCTTCAGGTGCTCTTGCAGCAGATCGCGCCCGGTGTGCTCGGTGCCCTCGCGCGACTCCGCCTTGAACCACTGCTTGATCTTGTTGCGCGCCCTCGTCGTCTTCACCGTCGCCAGCCAGTCGCGCGAAGGCCCGCGCTCGCGCTTGCCGGTGAGGATCTCGACGATGTCGCCGGAGCGCAGCTCGTAGTGCAGCGGCACGATCTTGCCGTTCACACGCGCGCCGACGCAGCGGTGGCCGATCTCGGTGTGCACCTCGTAGGCGAAGTCCAGGGGGGTCGCGCCTGCCGCGAGCGACTTGACCTCCCCCCTGGGGGTGAACACGTACACCTCGTCCTCGAACAGGTCGATCCGCAGGCTCTCCATGAACTCCTGGGGGTCGGACATCTCCTTCTGCCAGTCGAGCATCGAGCGCAACCACTTCATCTTCTCCTCGCCGTCCGGTCCCGCCGAGCCGTCCTTCGGAGCCGGGCGCTGCTTGTACATCCAGTGCGCCGCTACGCCGAACTCGGCCATCTCGTGCATCGCCTGCGTGCGGATCTGGATCTCGAGCGGTCGACCCTCGGGTCCGATCACCGTGGTGTGCAGCGACTGGTACATGTTGAACTTGGGCATCGCGACGAAGTCCTTGAAGCGCCCGGGCAGCGGCTTCCACAGCGAGTGGATCACGCCGATCGCGCCGTAGCAGTCCTTCTCCGACTCGACGATCACGCGCATCGCCGTGAGGTCGTATATCTCGTTGAACTCGCGGCCCCTCTTGGTCATCTTCGAGTAGATCGAGTAGAAGTGCTTGGCTCTTCCGGCGATCTGCGCGGAGATGCCGAGCGTTTGCAGCTCCGTCGCTAGATAGGCGCCAGCCTGCGTCACGTAGCGCTCGCGATCCTCGCGTTGCTGGGAGACGAGCTCCTTGATCTCGCGGTACTTGCGTGGGTGAAGCGTCGCGAACGCGAGATCCTCGAGCTCCCACTTGATCGCGTGGATGCCCAGCCGGTGCGCGATCGGCGCGTATATCTCAAGCGTCTCGCGCGCCTTGGAGAGCTGCTTCTGCTTGGGCATCGCGTCGATCGTGCGCATGTTGTGCAGCCGGTCGGCGAGCTTTATCAGGATGACCCGCACGTCACTGGCCATCGCCACCATCATCTTGCGGTAGTTCTCGGCCTGCGCCTCGTCGCGCGACTGGAAGGTGATGCCCGTCAGCTTGGTCACGCCGTCGACGAT
Source organism: Solirubrobacteraceae bacterium (assembly GCA_036275675.1). Taxonomy (GTDB): domain Bacteria; phylum Actinomycetota; class Thermoleophilia; order Solirubrobacterales; family Solirubrobacteraceae; genus Palsa-744. The sequence continues at coordinate 10,038 of DASUDH010000204.1, forward strand.
CACGGCGATCTCCTCACCGAAGCGCTCGCGCACCTCCTCGATCGACGCCGAGGTGTCCTCGATCGTGTCGTGCAGGAGCGCCGCGCACAGAGTCTCGGTGTCCAGGCGCATGCCGGCGCAGATCCGGGCGACCCCGACGGGGTGCACGATGAAGTCCTCGCCGGAGCGGCGGCGTTGCGCCGCGTGGTGCTCGCAGGCGAACACGAACGCGTCCTCGACGCGCTCGCGGTCGATCACGACCGCCGCGTCCGCCGCGTGCTCCGAGACGATCGCGAACAGATCGTCGAGCAGCCGCCGCTCGGGCTCGCTCAGCTCGTTGCGGCGGACGCGTCGAGGAGCGTCGGCAGCGGGAACAGCGTTGACTGAGCTTGGCCGGCTGTCAGACATGGCTTAAGCGTAGCCCCCTTGGAGGCCGGCTGGGCATGGCGGAGCACGAGTCGCGGCTCGCTGACTCCGTTCCATTCGTTGACCTCGAGCACGAACGTCGCGTCCACGGGCTCGCCGTCCGCCACGCCGAGCTTGCCGTCGTTCCCGAACGCGACAGCGCGCGCGTGCACGCCGTCGGACTGGACCGTGAAGCGAGCGTGCCTGCCCCCGCCCATGGGGCGCACGTCGCGCAGCACGGCGCCGGAGACCATCAGCGAGACGGCCGGGTTGCCCCTCCCGAACGGCGCGAGCCTCGTGAGCTCCTCGGCGAGCTCCATGCCGAGCTCTGCGCCGCTCACGATCGCGTCCACGCGCTCACGCGGTATCAGGTCATCCGCTGAGAGCGCAAGCTCTGCGTGCGCGTCGAGCGCGGCGGCGAACGCTGGCACGGCGCCGCGCCGCAGCTCGACCCCGGCGGCGGCGCTATGGCCCCCATAGCGCACGAGCTGCCCGGCGCACGCCGTCAGTCCAGCCAGCAGGTCATAGCCCTCGACGCTGCGACCCGAGCCGCGCCCAGTCTCACCGTCGAGCGCGATCAGCACGACCGGTCGCCGATGGCGCTCGACCAGACGCGAGGCGACGATCCCGATGACACCCGGATGCCACGCCTCACCCGCGAGCACGTACGCCGAACGCCCGCCCGGATCGCCCAGCTGCGCGATCTGCGCCTCGGCCTGCACACG
>DASUDH010000205.1:0-9914 GCA_036275675.1 Solirubrobacteraceae bacterium
CGCTGGGCGTGGCGTTCCTGGGGCTCGTGGACGACACGCTTGGGGGCGAGCCGCGTGGCTGGCGCGGCCACGGCAGGGCCGTGCTGCACATGCAGCTCTCGACCGGCGCGCTGAAGGCGGCCGGGTCGCTCGGACTCGCGCTGTACGCGACGAGCTTCGCCGGGCTCTCGACGGGGCGCTGGCTGCTTGCGAGCGCGGTGCTCGTGTTCGCCACGAACGTCTTTAACCTGCTCGACCTGCGTCCGGGGCGCTCCACGAAGGTGTTCGTGCTGCTCGGCGCGGGGCTCACGATCGGCGCTGCCAGCCTCAGGTCGCTGTGGACTCTCGGCCTGTTCGTGGGTCCCGCGTTGATCGCCGGGGTGTATGACCTGCGTGAGCGGGCGATGCTCGGCGACACGGGCGCGAACCTGCTCGGCGCTCTCGCGGGCCTGTGGCTCGTGCTGACCCTGTCGAGTGTCGGCCAGGCCGTGGCGCTCGCGCTGCTCGTGGCCATCACCGTGTACGGCGAGCTGCGTTCGATCTCGAGGCTCGTGGAACGGACGCCGCTGCTGCGGGAACTAGACTCCTGGGGCAGGCCTTAGAGTGCCTGGAACACCTCCAAGATGACATCGCTCCACCCCGACCGTCACGCACAGGCTCCGGCCAAGACCCGGTTCATATTCGTGACCGGAGGGGTGGTGTCCTCCTTGGGGAAGGGGATCGCCGCCGCATCGATCGGGCGGCTGCTCGTAGCGCGCGGCATGACCGTCGGGCTGCAGAAGTTCGACCCGTACATAAACGTCGATCCGGGCACGATGTCGCCCTACCAGCACGGCGAGGTGTTCGTGACCGAGGATGGCGCCGAGACCGATCTCGACCTCGGCCACTACGAGCGTTTCACCGATTCGAACACGAGTCGCGCTTCGAACGTGACCGCGGGCGGCGTCTACGACACCGTCATCCGCCGCGAGCGTCGCGGCGATTACCTTGGTGGGACCGTCCAGGTGGTGCCGCACATCACCGACGAGATCAAGCAGCGCGTCGCCCTCATCGCCGAGTCGACCGACGTGGACTTCGTCATAACGGAGATCGGCGGCACGGTCGGCGACATCGAGTCGCTGCCGTTCCTGGAGGCGATCCGCCAGTTCCCCGTGGACGTGGGCAGGCGCCGCTGCATGTTCATCCACCTCACGCTCGTTCCCTACATCGGCCACGCGGGCGAGCTGAAGACCAAGCCGACGCAGCACTCGGTCAACGAGCTGCGCAGGATCGGGATCGCGCCGGACATGCTGATGTGCCGCTCGGAGGGCCCGCTGTCCCAGGAGATCCGCAAGAAGATCGCGCTGTTCGCGAGCCTGCCGGTCGACGCGATCGTCTCCGCGCGCGACGTCGACAACATCTACAAGGTGCCTCCCGTGTTTCGTGAGCAGGGAGTGGACGACTTCATCCTCGACCACTTCGGGCTGCAGGCGCCCGCACCGGACCTGTCGAGCTGGCAGGAGCCGATCGAACGTGTGGAGAAGGCGCGGCGCGCGGTTCGCATCGCGCTCGTCGGCAAGTACGTGCAGCTCGAGGACGCCTACCTGTCGGTCTCCGAGGCGCTGCGCCACGCCGCAGCATTGCAGGACAGCACGATCCAGATCGACTGGATCGACTCCGAGCGCCTGGAGCAGGGCGCCACGGCCGACGAGCGGGATCGCGGCTCGGCGCGCGAGCTGCTCGAGAACGCCGACGGGATCCTGATCCCCGGAGGGTTCGGCGGGCGCGGGATCGAGGGCAAGATCGCCGCGGCGCGCCTGGCGCGCGAGGAGCGCATCCCCTACCTCGGGATCTGCCTCGGGATGCAGATCGCCGTCGCCGAGTTCGCCAGGCACGTCGCCGGGATGGAGGGAGCGAACTCGACCGAGTTCGACATCGAGACGCCCTATCCGGTGATCGACCTGTTGCCAGAGCAGAAGGAGGTGGCCGATCTCGGAGGGACGATGCGCCTCGGCGCGGATCCGATCAAGCTCCACGACGGCTCCAGGGTGAGGGAGGCGTACGGCGAGGCCGTGGTGTACGAGCGCCACCGTCACCGCTACGAGGTCAACAACCTTCTGCGCAAGCGCCTCCAGAGCGCCGGTCTGCGTATCTCGGGGACCTCGCCGGACGAGCGTCTGGTGGAGGTCGTCGAGCTCGACGGGCATCCGTTCTTCGTGGCCTCGCAGTTCCATCCCGAGTTCAAGTCGCGCCCCGAGCGACCGGCGCCGCTTTTCCGGAGCTTCGTCGCCGCTGCCCTGAAGCGAACGGCTGAGCGCGGCGCCGGGGGGGACCGCGCGCTCGCGGGTCGGTCGTGAGTGCGGATCTTCCAGTCCGCGAGGCGCGGGGGACGGTTCGTGTGGTGCGCGTCCAAGCCGTGTTTCACGTCGCCGACGACCGACAGGCGCAGGCGGTTGCGACCAAGATGATCGACAGGGCACACGAGATCGCCAACCTGCCCGAGTGCGAATGCGACGTGGACGTGAGCATCGAGCGCGCACAGCCCGACGGCTCCGCCGAAGCGGCGGGTCCCGGCGATGCACCCTCACCGGCGCGGATCACGAAACACTAGAGGGCGCCGATGCTGAAGTTGCGCCGAGCCACCGTCCTTGTGGCGGGACCTATCGATGGGCCCGAGCAGGAGCTCGCGATAACGCTTCAGGGCGAGCGCCGTCCCGCGATCGCAGACGTCGGCCTGATCGGCGCCAGCCGGCCCGGCGACGAGCTGATCGTCAATGTTCAGGCGCGCGACCTCGGTCTCGGCTCGGGTGGATTCGACATCGTGCACGCCAACCTCACGCGCGGCCTCTCCTCCGATGGGGAGCCGGGCGCCCATGTGATGAAGCTCAACTACACGAGCATCCAGCACGCGGTGGAGCCGGTCGAGGACACCCAGACGGGCGCACACCACGGCGGGGCACACCCTGAAGGGCACAGGCAGGTAGGCGAGCAGCTGCGGTTGCCGCTCGAGAAGCCGGTCGCGGTGCTCGCGTTGCACGGCCAGCTCGCTGCGGTCGCGTGGGCGTTCGCACAGGCGAGCCCAGAAGGCAGGCTCGGGTTCGTGCAGACACCCGGTGGGGCATTGCCCGGCGGACATTCGCGCATCGTGCGGACACTGCGCAAGCGCGGTCTGCTGGCCGGACACGTCACCGCAGGCGCCGCCTATGGGGGCGAGGAGGAGGCCATCACCACCGCGGGCGCGCTGCACCGGGGTCTGCGCACGCTCGGCTGGGACGCAGCGGTGTGCGGGCCCGGGCCCGGCATCGTCGGATCGAGCTCGTCGCTCGGGCACGGTGGGATGCACGCGCTCGACTCGGCCCACACCGCGATCGCGCTGGGGGCCTTTACGCTCGTCGTGGCGCGCATGTCCTCGGCCGATGAGAGACCGCGTCACCGCGGCATCTCCCACCACACGCTGACGGTGCTCGACCTGCTGCTTGAGCCGGTGACGGTGGCGCTGCCTGCCGGGATACGCTCGCCCGTGGGGGCGGACCTGCGCGCCCGTCTGAGCTCGGTGTTCGGTTCATCGGCTGAGCGTGGCAGGCCACAACTCGAGCTCGACGTGGACCGTCCCGCGCGCATGGCGCGCCACGACTGGCGGCGCGCTCCGGTCGACATGCCGGCTTACCTGGCCAGCGGCCTGCCCGCGGAGACGATGGGCCGCGTGCTCGTCGAGGATCCTCTGTTCTTCGGTGCGGCGCTCGCCGGCGGGAGGGTGCTCTCCGACCTCTGCCAGCACACGGAGGGTCAGGCAGAGGGTCAGGCTGGATGAGAATGGGCTTGCACGGTCAAGGAGCTCTCGCGCTCGAGGCGAAGCCCCCGGGGTGGGCGATTCTCCAGCGCTTGTGGCAACCGGCGACACGCGCCTCGAGCAGCTGACGCTCGACTTTCTCGCCTATCTCGAGCTCGAGCGCGGGTTGTCGCGCAACACGCTGGGCGCCTACCAGTCCGATCTCGCTCAGCTCGGCGAGTTCCTCGCGCAGCGGGGGGTATCGCCGCTGGACGCGGTGCACAGCGATCTCGCGGCGTTCCTGGCGGAGCTCGCGGGGGGTGGAGAGGATCGTCCGCCCGTGGCGGCGGCGACGCTTCAGCGCAAGGCTGCTTGCCTGCGCTCGTTCTACCGCCACCTGCGGCGTGAAGGCTTGATCGAACACGATCCGACCGCTGACCTGCGTGGACCGCCGAAGACCAGGCGCCTGCCGAGGGTGCTCTCGCGCGAGCAGGTGGCGAAGCTGCTCGAGCAGCCGCAGGGTGCCGAGCCGCTCGCGCTGCGCGACAGGGCGCTGCTCGAGGTGATGTACGCGTGCGGCTTGCGCGTGTCCGAGGCGATCGCGCTCGACGTCGTGGATGTGGACCTGGAGGAGGGCATGCTGCGAGCCCGTGGCAAGGGCTCAAAGGAACGAATCGTGCCGGTGGGACGCCGGGCGGTGGCAGCGCTCGATGCTTACCGCAGGCGGGGACGGCCGGCGCTCGTGGGCGCGCGCGTGGAGACGCGCCTGTTCGTCAACCATCGCGGCTCGGGTCTCTCACGCCAGGGTCTGTACAAGATCATCCAGAGCCACGCGCGCAGAGCGGGGCTCGCGAAGCGGATGACCCCGCATACGCTGCGGCACACGTTCGCGACGCATCTGCTCTCGGGAGGGTGTGACCTGCGCTCGTTGCAGGAGATGCTCGGTCACGCCGATCTGGCGACAACGCAGATCTATACGCACCTGTCGGCTCAGCGCCTGAAGGACGCCTACTTCGGCGCCCATCCGCGCGCGCATATGCTGGCATCTCCAGATGCCAGAGCTTCCGGAGGTCGAGACGATCAGGCGCCAGCTCGCGCCGCTCGTGGAGGGACGCACGCTTGAGCGTGTGAGGATCCTCGACGCGCGCTGGTGCAGGCCGCTCGCGCCGAGCGAAGTGTCCGATGCGCTCGAGGGACGGCGGGTGCAGCGGCTCGGGCGGCGCGGCAAGTACCTCGTTTGGAGCTTGAGCGAGGACGTCCATCTCGCTCAGCACCTGCGCATGACGGGGACGGTGCTGTGCGATCCCGATCCCCAGCAGGGGCACGTGCGCGTGCGAATCGAGCTGGACGGTGGCGGGCGTCTTGCGATCGTGGATCCCCGCAGGTTCGGCACGGGCGAGCTGCTCCTCGGGGGCGCCGCGCTCGATGCGTTCTTCGAGCAGCGCCTCGGGTTGGAGCCGTTGGACGAGCGCTTCACGGTCGAGCACCTGCGCGCGCTCGCGCGCGGACGCAGCGCGCCTATCAAGGCGGTGCTGCTCGATCAGCGCCGCATGGCGGGTGTCGGGAACATCTATGCGGACGAGGCGCTGCATCGCGCCGGGATCCATCCGTTGCGTCCCGCCGGGCAGCTGAACGCCGAGCAGCTCGCGCGTCTGCGCGAGGCGGTTATCTGGGCGCTGCGGGCAGGCATCGAGGCGCGCGGGGCGACGATCGACGATTTCCGTCATGTCGACGGTGTGTGGGGCTCCTTCCAGGACCGCTTCCAGGTGCACCGGCGCGAGGGGGAGCCGTGCACGCGGTGTGGCACTACGATCGTGAAGCTGGTGGCGGCGGGGAGGGGGACGTATGTGTGCGAGGCCTGTCAGCCACCGCCGCGAGGGGGAGGCGTCAAGGGGCCTAGGCGGCGAGCAGGTCGTCGAGACGGCCGCTCTCGAGGGCGCTGAGCGTTTCCGCCAACCCGCCGAGCAGCTCCTCGCCTACCAGGACCTGGGGGAAGGTCATCATCCCGGTGCGGTTCGCGAGCTCGACGCGTCCGGCCGGGTCCTTGGAGAGGTTGACCTCCGCGAACTCCAAGCCGCGTGCCCTCAACAGACCCTTCACACGGACGCAGAACGAGCACGGCTCGGTCGTGTAGATGGTTATCTCGCTCATTGCTTCAGAAAGTATAGAAACGCGGATCGAATGCTCGTTCCATTTGGGGCGCTCCGCCGGGCGTGATCCTAGACTCGTCCGAACGATGGGCGGACTGGTCAAGACCGAGGCCGTCGTACTGCGTTCCATGCGCTACGGCGAGGCCGACCGCATCCTGCATCTCTATACGCCGCAACGCGGCCGGGTGAGCGCGATCGCGAAGGGGGTGCGCCGAGCGCGCAGCCGCTTCGGAGGTCGGCTGGAGCCATTCTTTCACTTGCGGATCGAGTTGCACGAGGGTCGCGGCGAGCTGCTGACGGTGACGGGCGCGCAGACCGTTAACGGCCATCCGAGCTTGCGAGGCGACGCGCACGCGCTGGATGCCGCGGCACGCGCGTGCGATGCCGTGGGACGTCTGTTCGAGACCTCGGAGCCGCATCCGGGTGTGTTCAACCTGCTCTGTCGCAAGCTTTCGCTGCTCGACGAGAACCCGGTGGGCGCGACGCGCGCGAGCGCGCTGGCGTTCCGCTTGAAGCTGCTCGTCGCGGCCGGTCTCGCGCCGCAGCTCGGCGCGTGCGCATGCTGCGGGGAGCGTGAGCGCTTGGTCGGCTTCTCGGGCGCCGCTGGCGGCGTCGTGTGTAGCTCGTGCTGGCCGTCCGAGTCTCCTGCCGAGACGCGGGCGGTGGGCGCGTTCCCGCTGGACACGCAAGCCTATGAGTTCATGGCAGCGGCGCTCGGCCGCCCGCTGAGCGAGGTGCCGGCGAGCGACGAGCGCGCCCTCGGCCAGATCGAGCGCGCGGTGTCCGAGACGCTCGAGCACCATGCGCACGTGCGCCTGATGCCCGCCATGGGTCGCCGGCCGCAGGCGCTGCCACAATCGGCTGTGTGAGTGTCACCGAGAACACCGAGCCGCTCGCGGCTGCGTTCGCGGATCGCCGCCGGGAGCTCGAGGCTGCTGAGCTCTCGCCGCTGGCGGCACGCTCCTATCCGGCGCGCAGGGCGCGAGCGGAGGAGGACTGTGGGCTGCGCACCCCATACCAGCGCGACCGCGACAGGATCGTGCACTGCAAGGCGTTTCGCCGTCTGACGCACAAGACCCAGGTGTTCGTGGCCCCGCTGGGGGACCACTACCGAACGCGCCTGACCCACACGCTGGAGGTCACCACGATCTCGCGCACGGTGGCGCGAGCGCTCGCGCTCAACGAGGATCTGACGGAGGCGATCGGGGTTGGCCACGATCTTGGGCACCCGCCGTTCGGACACATCGGCGAGGAGGCGCTGGACACGTGCTTGAAAGAGCGCTTCGGCAGGGAGTTCCATCACTATGAGCATTCCTTGCGCGTCGTGGACCTGATCGAGCGCGACGGCGCCGGGCTGAACCTGACCGAGCAGGTGCGCGAAGGGATCGCCCGTCATTCCAGCCGCGCGCCCCAACCGCAGACGCTCGAGGGGCGGATCGTGCGCGTGATCGACCGCGTGGCGTACATCAACCACGACATCGACGACGCGATGCGCGCGGGACTGTTGCGCGAGGGGGAGTTGCCGCAGCGGCCGATCGCGGTGCTCGGGTCCACCGGCTCGCGGCGAATCGACGCGCTCGTGCACGACATGGTGGAGCATTCGGCGCGGGCGGGAGACATCGTGCAAGGGCCCGAGGCTGGGCCTGCGATGGCCGAGCTGCGCAAGTTTATGTTCGAGCGTGTGTATCTCGGTCCGGTTGTGCGCGCCGAGCACGCCCGCATCGTCAATGTCGTGAGGAGGCTGTTCGAGCACTACGTCGAGCATCCCGAGCTGCTGGGAGATCGTGGCGTGGCGCAGAGCGACCTCGCCGAGCGCGTCACCGATTACATAGCGGGGATGACCGACCGTTACTGCATCAGGGAGTACACCGACCTGGAGGTCCCGCGCGACCGATTGACGGTCGATGTGACCGCCAATCGGCCGGCTCGCTAGCGTAGCCGTCGATGGCTCTCTATACGAGCGACTCGAAGGATCGCGTGCGCGACGCGGTGGACTTCGTCGAGCTGGTGTCCGCGCGCACCGAGCTGCGACGGGCGGGTCCTCGCAGCTACGAGGGGTTGTGTCCGTTCCACGAGGAGCGGACCCCGTCGTTCGGGATCGACCCGGTCGAGAAGGTGTACTACTGCTTCGGCTGCCAGGCCTCCGGGGACGTGTTCACGTTCGTGCAGGAGACGGAGGGGGTCGACTTCAGGGGCGCCCTGGAGCTGCTGGCCGACCGTTGCGGGGTGGAGCTCGAGCTCGAGCGGGAGGACCCGCGCGAAGCGGAGCGCCGGCGGCGGCGCGAGCGGCTGCGCGAGTTGCTGGGGCGCACCGCCTCCTACTACGAGCGCTACCTGTGGGAGTCCAGCGAGGCGGCGCGCGCCCGCGACTACCTCGAGGGGCGCGGTCTGGGAATGGAGGCGCTGCGGGCGTTCCGGGTCGGCTATGCGCCGAGCGCATGGGATCGCGTGCTGCTCGCCTCGCGTCATGGGGGATTCTCCGAGCAGGAGCTGTATGAGACGGGCCTCGCGCAGCGCTCTCAGGAGAACGGGCGGCCGTACGATCGCTTCAGGGGGCGGATCATGTTCCCGCTGGCGGACGTGAGAGGCAGGGTACTCGGCTTCGGGGCGCGGGCGATGCGCGAGGAGCAGAAGCCGAAGTACCTGAACACCTCCGATAACGACATCTACCATAAGGGCCGTCACCTCTATGGGGCCGATCTGGCGCGCGCGCCGGCGACGAAGCAGGGCGAGGTGATCGTGTGCGAGGGGTACACCGACGTGATCGCGCTGCACCAGGCGGGCTTTACGAACGCGGTCGGGTTGATGGGCACCGCGCTGACAGACGAGCAGGTGGGTGAGCTGGCGCGTCTGGCACAGACGGTCTTGCTCGCGCTGGACGCCGACAGCGCCGGACAGGAGGCGATGTTGAAGGCGGCGCGACTCGCGGCGCGGCGCAATCTCGAGCTGCGCGTGGTGGAGCTGCCGGCGGGAGCGGATCCGGCGGAGCTCGTCCAGCGGGCCGGGGCGGAGGCGATCCACGAGGCGATGGGACGGTCGCTGCCGTTCGTGCGGTTCCGCGTCGAGCGGGTTCTCTCGAGCGGCGACGATTCGAGCCCCGAGGGCCGGGACCGGATGATCGCCGAGCTGCGGGCGGTGTTCGCGACCTTGCCGGCGAGCGCGATGCGGATGGAGCTGACACGCCTGGTCTCGGGGCGGCTCGGCTTGAGCGAGGGGCTCGCCGAGTCGTTGCTCACCGCGAGCGGCGGGCAGGCGCGAACGCGTGAGCGCTCCAGGGGAGAGGCTCACGGTCCGCATGCGCGGTCTGCGGGCGCCGGGAGCGGGGCCGGCCGGCAGGAGGGTGGTGGGGGCGAGTCGCGGACGAGCAGGGTGCTGTCTGCGCGCGAGGACACCGAGCGTGCCTTCCTCGCGCTGTGCATTGCGGCGCCCGAGCACGGTGAGCGCTCGCTCGGGGAAGTCGACCTCGACAGCGTGTTCACAAGTGAGCTGCTGCGTCGCGCGGCCGAGCATCTGCGGGGAGGGCACCTCGCCGAGCCGTTGAAAGGAGTAGTCGACGAGGACCGCGAGCTGGTGGGCCTGCTCGCCGAGCTGACCGTCGAAGCGGGACGCTGGCCCGTGTCCGAGCGGTCGACCAAGCCGGCGATGCTGGAGGTCCAGCAGCTGCAGCTGCAGCTCGCCGCGATCGACCGCCGCATCCATGCCGCGCGGGCGCAGGGCATCGGCGAGGTGAGCGATCTGGCGAAGCTGCGCGGACAGGTCAAGCGCGACTTCGACCGCGCGCAGGAGCGTGCGCTGGCCGAGACGGGAGCGGAGGGCGCGCTCTAGCCCCGGGCACGAATCGACCCTTAGTAAAGTAGCCCGAGCTTCACGATCTGGGGTAGCTCAATTGGCAGAGCATTCGGCTGTTAACCGAAGGGTTGTGGGTTCGAGTCCCACCCCCGGAGCTTCTCGTCCGTGCGCGGCTTCGCGCGGGCGAGCCCCTCGACAAGCGCGGCGCCGTGGTCGGCGCCGTCGTGCTCCTGAGCCCAGGCAGCCAG
>DASUDH010000206.1:0-9382 GCA_036275675.1 Solirubrobacteraceae bacterium
CTGACCGAGAATCGCATGCGCCCGATCGCGGCCTGGAGCCTTGCCGGCGAGCGAACCCTCGAGGAGTGCGCCACACCGTCCAGTGAGGCGCAGACGCACGCACTGCAAGCGCTCGCCGAGGCCGCCTCGACATGCAACGACGATGACCTTCCTCGGCATGATTGCCGGGCAGATCGGGACCGCGTTCGCCGTGCGTACCCAGCGCGCCTCGCTGCGCTCGATCGGCGCGTTCAGCAACCCCTACCTGCTCCTCGGCGTCGCCGCCGAGCTGCTCGTCGCGGCGATCGTCGTCTACGCACCCCCGCTACAGTCGCTGCTCGCGACCGCCGGCCCACCACCTAAGGACCTGCTCCTGCTGCTCGCCTTCCCGGTGATCGTGTGGGGATCGGATGAGCTGCGCTGCTACCTGCTGCGCCGCCGCGAGCACACACCCGCAGGCGCCGCTCACCTGACGCTAAGCGGTATCTGAGGTGGTGTTCGACAGCGAGGAGGTGTTCGAGCAAATCTCAGAGTGTCACCGCCCTCGCCTTGCTCGGACTATCAGAGCACATGGTCTCGGCTTATGATGCGACCACGATCATCGTTGCCGCCCTGGTCAGCCTCGGCGTCTGCCCGGTCGGGGCTCAGCGTCTTATGCGAATGGTCCCTCCCGAGTACGCTCTCGGCATCAGCATCGAAGCCGGGGATACATAGCTCCACACGGGCGCCCCCGAGGGTACTCGCGCCAGCCGAGACGTGTCCGCCATGCGCCTCCGCGATGGCGCGCACGATCGCCAAGCCCAGCCCGCTCCCGCCGGCTGTGCGGGTGCGCGCCATATCGGTGCGATGGAAGCGCTCGAACACGCGCTCGCGCTGATCCTCGGGGATGCCCGGCCCGTCGTCCTCGACGATGAAGTGCAGTCTGCCGCTGCCTTGCTGCTCGACTGTGAGACTCACTTCACCGACCTTGGGCACGGTGTGAGCGACGGCATTGGCGAGCAGGTTGCGTAGAGCCTGGGCAAGGCGGTCGGGGTCGGCGCACAGCGTGCCGGTTGGAACGGCTCCCAGCTCGAAGCGGCGCTCGGCTGTCACCTGCATCCCCTCCCAAAGCTCCTTGACGAAGCCCTCGATGTCGGTCGGCTCCAGCCGCAGGAAGTGTGCCTGCTCAGAATTCGCGAGCAACAACAGGTCGTCCACCAGCCGGCGGATACGCCTGACCTCGGACTGCACGAGGCCCTGCACTCGGCGGAGCTCCTCAGCAGGTGGGTCAGGTTGCGCGGCCAGCACTTCGAGCTGGCCATTAATCACCGTCAGTGGGGTGCGCAGCTCGTGCGAGGCTGTTGCCACGAATGCCCGCTGTCCCGCGAACGCCTCAGTCAGCCGGTCCAGCATGTGATTGAAGGAATCCGCCAGCACCCGCACCTCGTCACGGCGGCTCCCGACATCCTCGATACGCGGGTGTAGGTCGCCAGCGTCCACCCTGGTAGCAACTGCCGCCATCCGCCGCAGCGGACGCGAGACACGCAACCCGACCAGATAAGAGGCGATGAGGGCAACCAGCAGCATCAGGGCGCCCGCGAGAATGAACGCCCTTGCCACCCCTTCCTGGGCGTGGGAGACCGCTCCCAGCGGCTCGCCCACCCCGACGGTCGCGTTGAGGTTACCCACGCGGACCCTGCGCTTGAGCAGGCGCAGTCCCCCGACGTCGGGTAGCTGCAGCGTCGAGTAGCCGTCGTGGATTGCGCTCAGCTGTTCTGACAGGTGGTTCTCGCGTTCCTGCTCGCTTGCGGACTCGCCGTGATCGGGGTGGGCGGTGCGGAAGAGCTCCGGCTGGTTAGTGGCGGTGCCAGCTCCCGGGATCAAGGCGAACTGCAGGGTCGAGGGTGCACCGAAGGGCTGGCTGCGCACGTAGGCCGTGGCGGCCTGAGCGAGCTCGTGCGGGGAGCGGTCCTCCGACGACGACAGCGCATGGGACAAGCTGGCGACCTCAGCGGCGATCCTGTGGTCGATCTGCTGGCGCAACTGCCGGCCAGTGCCGCGGTACACCACCACGAAGATGACCGCGCAAGAGAGCAGCATCACCGCAGCCACCCATGCGGTGAGCCGCCAGCGCATACCCGTGGGAATCATCCGGCTAAGAGCCGGTTGCATCGTCGAGGCGATAGCCGACAGCGCGGACTGTCGATATAGGTGCCGGCCGGTCCCCTACACGCAGCTTGCGCCGCAGATAAGTCACGTAGACATCCACGACGTTAGTCGCCGGGTCGTGGTCGTAGCTCCAAACCGCGTTGAGGATCTGCTTGCGTGAGAGCGCCTGGCCGCGATGGCGCAGCAGATAGGCGAGCAGCTTGAACTCGGTGCTCGACAGGTGGACCTCCTGCCCGCCGCGTCGCACTCTGCGGGTAAGCAGGTCCAGCTCGATGTCGGCCGCTCGCAGCGTGGCCGCCGAGGTCTGGTTCGCGAGGCGCAGTTGAGCTCGAATGCGGGCCGTTAGCTCGGGCAGCTCGAAGGGCTTGACCAGATAGTCCGCCGCGCCGGCATCCAAGCCCGCGACGCGATCTTCGACTTCTCCGAGCGCGGTCAGCACGATGACCGGCAGCAGCGGCCTGCTCTCTCGCAGCGATGCGAGGACCTGAAGCCCAGTGTGCTCAGGGAGCATCAGATCGAGCACGAGCACATCGAAGCTCTCCTCCAAGGCACGCTTTTCTCCTTCCGCGCCATCCGTGGCCGCCTCGACGGCGTAACCCTCAGCTCGCAGGCCGCGCTGGAGGAAGTCCACGATCCCCGGCTCATCCTCGACGATCAAGATCCGGGTGGGGGCCACCGACCGGGTCTGACCCGTCCCATCCCCGGCTGCTGGCATATGCAGAGAATAGTGCTCGGGACCGGCAGATGCGCCTCCTTTGCAGGCATTTGAGCTTTCTAATGGTGTTGTTATGGCGTCATTAAGGAAGGCGCCGACACTCCCCCCGATGAAGCTGGACAGCCAACGCCCCGAGCGGAGACCGACTACTCCCGAACGCCTGCAAAGACTCCCATTGCACCCCGCGGGTTCCCCGCCGGCGATCCTGGACACATAACCAGTTTCCCCATCACTAGCCAGCTATGAAAACGCCCTTCCGCCAGCATGAAATGCTCAGACGTGACACCGCTTTGCGTCACCTGCGGCATGCCAATCGCTGGATCCTCGCGACGAGCGCCGCGCTGACAGGTGTGCTGACGGCCCTCACCGCCAACGCCTCCACTGGCAAAATCCACAAGACCCCGCAGGCGACCCGGGGAGACTCAGCCGCGGCCCACCATACGCTCGGGCACCCTGACGGGCATAGCTCTCAGCCGCTGGCGGCGCCAAAACAGGCCCCACAGGCTGTTCCGGCCACGCCGAGCAGCCCGGAAGAAAGCACCTCCCAGCAGTCGAGCACCCAGGCTGAACCCGCGCCGAGCTCATCAGCACCCGAAGCGAGCACGCCGCCGTCCGAACCTTCACCGTCCACGCGCGAAGCAACCCCCGCGCCCGAAGCGCCGGTCCCGCACGAAAGCGCTCCCGCGCCCGAAACGCCGGCTCCCGAAAGCCCTCCAGTTGTCTCGGGCGGCTCCTGATATGCCCGCTGCTGCCCTCCCCGGGGTGCGCGAGCTGCACAGCTGGGAGGCCCTGGGCACAACCGTCGTGCTGCGGCTCGCCGAAGACGCCGGTGCCATGAGAGCACGCGAGCTGGCCGAATGTGAGCTGGAGGCCATCGACCGTGCCTGCAGCCGCTTCCGTTCGGACTCCGAGCTCTCACGGGTCAATGCCCAAGCCGGGCGGATCGTCGAGGTCGACGCTCTGTTGATCGAAGCACTACAGGTAGCGCTGCGCGCTGCAGAGCACACCAACGGCGATGTCGATCCGACGCTCGGTCGCGCCCTGGTGCTCGCCGGATACGATCGCGACTGGAAGCTGATCGCCGCATCGCAGGCCACCGGCACCACGAGTCTTTGCTCACCCACCCGACGGTTGACCGCCCATACCCTGCGCGGCTGGGGGACCGTCGAGGTCGACCCCGAGCGCCGTCTCGTGCGCGTGCCCCCGGGCGTGGCGCTCGACCTGGGAGCGACCGCCAAGGCGTGGGTCGCTGATCGCATCGCCGAGGCGATCCACGTCGAGCTGGAGTGTGGCGTCCTTGTGAGCCTCGGCGGCGATGTCGCTACGGCCGGTGAGCCCCCGCCTGGTGGCTGGCGCATTCACGTCACCGATGATCACCGCTCCGGACCCGACGCGCCCGGACAGACAATCTCGGTCCTCTCCGGCGGGTTGGCCACCTCGAGCGTGACCACCCGCCGCTGGAAGAGGGGCGGACAGGAGATGCACCACATCATCGACCCAGCCACGGGCGTTCCGGCTCAAGGTCCGTGGCGAACCGCCAGCGTCACAGCCGGCGACTGCACCGACGCCAACATCGCTGCCACTGCAGCCATGATCCGTGGAGAGGAGGCGGTCCACTGGTTGGCGAGCCTTGATCTCCCGGCTCGCCTGGTCACACACGATGGCGCGGTCTACGAGATCGCCGGATGGCCAGCACCCGCCGGGCCACGCCTCAAAAAGGACACACCGCGGTGATCCTCGCGGTGAGCGGGCCGAGCGCCTACTGGTATCTGACGCGCTCTACCGGAACGGTCACGCTGATCCTGCTGACGATGACAGTGGCACTCGGCGTCGCCGACGTACAGCGCCTGAGCAACAAGAACTGGCCGCGATTTGTGGTGGACTCCCTGCACCGCAACGTCTCACTGCTTGCGGTGCTGTTCCTGATCGTGCACATCCTGACCTCTGCTCTGGACAGCTTCGCGCACATCTCCCTGCTCGACTCGCTCGTTCCGTTCATAGGCTCCTACAGGCCCTTCTGGCTCGGGCTCGGAGCCGTCGCGCTCGACCTGATGCTCGCGATCACTCTCACCAGCCTGCTGCGCCGGCGCATGGGGTATTCGACGTGGAGGGCCACGCACTGGCTCGCCTATGCCTGCTGGCCCATCGCGCTGCTACACGGACTCGGCACCGGCAGCGACGTCAAGTCAACCTGGCTGTTGAGTCTGAGCATCGCCTGCCTAGCCGTGGTACTGGTCGCTGTGCTCGCGAGGGCTGCTGCGGGCTGGCCCGGCGATGCTCGCCTACGTGCTGGCGCTGTCGGGACGCTCGGCCTGTTCTCGCTGTTCCTAGCGCTCTGGCTCCCCAGCGGCCCGCTAGCGGCCAACTGGGCACGACGGTCGGGAACCCCATCCTCGCTGCTCGGCCACGCCTCGCACACCAGCTCGAGCGGGGGAAAACGATGACCGGCCAGCGAGGGGCTCCCGTGGGCCTGCCACGACTGCTCAACGCCATCCCCGCTCACGGCGCGATGAGCCTCGCCGAACACCTCTCCGTTCACGGCGAGACGCCACTGGTGCGCAGCCGCCGAGCACGGCGTGGCGCCGGGGCGCTGATCGAGGAGATCGAGCAAGCGGGGCTGCACGGACGCGGCGGCGCCGCGTTCCCAACGGCGGTCAAGATGCGCGGCGTGGCTCACGCGCGTGGGCGTCCGATCGTCGTCGTCAATGCGGCCGAGGGCGAGCCCGCGAGCAGCAAGGATCACACCCTGCTCACCGGGCTGCCGCACCTTGTGCTCGACGGTGGCGTACTGGCCGCCCAAGCACTCGGAGCCGATCAGGTCATCGTGTGCATCCCAGAGTCCTCGATCGCAAGCCTCCAGAGCATGAAAATCGCGCTCGCCGAACGCCAGCACGCAGGCGCTGGCCTGCCGAGCATTGAACTCAGGACCGTACCCGAGCGTTACGTGACCGGACAGGAGTCAGCGCTCGTCAACCACCTCAACGGTGGTCCGGCGCTGCCCACGTTCACACCTCCATTGCCCTTCGAGCGAGGCGTGCGACGACGCCCGACGCTCGTCAACAACACAGAGACGCTTGCGCACCTCGCTCTGATTGTGCGTCACGGCGCGCACTGGTTCCGCGAGCTCGGGACGACAGCCCAGCCAGGCTCCACACTGATCACGCTCTCCGGGCCGCTCGTCTACCCCGGGGTCTATGAGATCGAGCACGGAGCGTCGCTGTCCTCGCTCCTGCACGCCGCCGGAGGTGCCACTACGCCGCTGCGCGCAGGACTGTTCGGTGGCTACGCGGGCGCATGGATCGACGCCAACCAGCTGTCCAACCTGGCGCTCTGCGGCGAGCACCTTAAGCCGTATGGAGCCTCACTGGGAGCCGGGGTGATCGCGCTGCTCTCAGAGGACGCATGCGGCGTCGCTGAGACAGTCACGGTGACGCGCTGGCTGGCAGAGCAGAGCGCGGGTCAGTGCGGACCCTGCGTCCACGGCCTCGACGCGATCGCCACATCCCTCGAAGAAGTCACCACTGGCACCGCGCGCCGCGATGCCAAGCAGCGCATCGCACGGCTCGCCTCGCTTGCGCGGAGCCGCGGCGCGTGCGGCCATCCCGAGGGAGCCACCCGGTTCATCCTGAGCGCCATCGAGGTGTTCGCCGCCGAGTTTGCAGACCACGCCCGGCACGGGCCGTGCGACGCCTGCGCTGGCGCACGGGAGCTGCCGTTGCCCGCCACGCCACGACCCGCGGCGGCGCTGGTGTGATGAGCCATCGGCTGCGTGTCAACCCGATTGCCTGTGAGGCACACGGCATGTGCGCCGAGCTACTGCCCGAGCGCATCACCCTCGACGACTGGGGCTACCCAATCCTCGACGAGAAGCCAATCCCACGAGCGCTACTCGACCACGCCAGGAGAGCCGCGCAAGCATGCCCTACCTTCGCTCTGCTGGTCGAGCGCCAAAGCGACCGTCAAAAGCCACGGTGAGGCTCACGCGGTGGTTGCAAGCACACGCCTGACCTGACGGGACATCTCGAGGTCCTCCCGGGCGCTGAGAACCAGTGTGCGGACCCGAGCATCCTGCACTCCAATCTCCCCATCGGCTTGCACCCCTTTGTTGCCGGCGCCATCGATTGCCACGCCGAGGAACGCGAGCCCCGCGACCGCCTGGGCGCGCACCTCGCTTGAATGCTCGCCCACGCCGCCGGTGAACACGAGCACGTCAAGACCACCGAGCGCCGTCGCCATCGTCGCGATCCCCGCGCGCAACCGATGGACATACACATCCACGGCACGGCGCGCGGAGGACTCGCCCGCACAGGCTCGAGCAACGATCTCGCGCATGTTGGAGCTGCCGCACAGTCCGAGCAGCCCGGAGCGGTGCTCGAGCGCGTCCGCGAGCTCCGCCGGGGACATCCGCTCGTGCTCCAGCAGCCACAGCAGCATCCCGGGATCCACGCTGCCCGAGCGGGTCGCCATCACCAGGCCCTCCAGCGGGGTGAAGCCCATCGTCGTGTCGAGCGAGCGGCCGTCCTTGATCGCGCACAGCGACGCGCCGGCTCCCAGGTGGCAGCTCACGATCCGCAGCTCCGAAGCGTTGCGCCCAAGCAGTTCCGGTGTGCGCCGGGCGACCCAGGCGTGTGAGAGACCGTGGAAGCCGTAACGGCGCAGCCGCCAGCGCTCCCGCCACTCTGCGGACAGAGCGTAGGTTGCGGCGGCTTGGGGCAAGTTGGCGTGAAAGGCGGTGTCGAAGCACGCGACAGCAGGCAGGTCCGGCAGCGCCTCGGTGACGGCATCCAGCGCGGCAAGGGACTTCGGCTGGTGAAGTGGCGCGAAGTCGGTCAGCTCGCGAATGGCCGTCTCGACGTCAGTGTCGATCCTCACTGCCTCCCGGAAGCGCTCGCCACCGTGGACGATTCGGTGGCCGACCGCGTCGGCTTCGCGCAGCGGCGAGTCGAGCGCCGCGCGAAGCCGATCCGGGTCCACCTGCGCGCGAGGAGCCTCGAGCTCCCGCGAGGCGATCGTCGTGTCTCCTCCATCGAGCAGCGTGAGCTTGAGGCTGCTTGAACCCGCGTTGACGACCAAGACCCGCATCGGCGAGCCTACGCCCGCGCTTCCCGCGCTGAGCGAGCGTCACCGGAGCCGGGCCAGCGCCAGTCCGTGACGTCGGGCGGGTCCTGTCCATGCTCGCGGGTGTAGGCGCGGTGGCGCAGCCGCTCGTCGACCATCTCCTGGCGTATGTGAGCCGCGTGCTCGGCCAGTCCGGGCACGCGGTCGATGACGTCCATCACGAGGTGGAAGCGGTCGAGGTCGTTGAGCATCACCATGTCAAACGGCGTCGTGGTGGTGCCCTCCTCCTTGTAACCACGTACATGAAAGCTGGCGTGGTTTGTGCGACGGTAGGTGAGGCGGTGGATCAGCCACGGGTAGCCGTGGTAGGCGAAGATCACGGGCTGACTGGTAGTGAACAGCGCGTCGAACTCCACATCGGAGAGGCCGTGGGGATGCTCGGTGTCAGGCT
The DNA here is from genome assembly GCA_036275675.1 of Solirubrobacteraceae bacterium. Taxonomy (GTDB): domain Bacteria; phylum Actinomycetota; class Thermoleophilia; order Solirubrobacterales; family Solirubrobacteraceae; genus Palsa-744. The sequence continues at coordinate 8,352 of DASUDH010000206.1, forward strand.
CCAACCGCATCAGGTCCACGACGTTGACCAGCCTGACCTTCAATTCGGGCAGGCGCTCGCGCAGGATCGCCGCCGCCGCGACGCTCTCAAGCGTGGGGATGTCCCCGGCGCAGCCGAGCACCACATCGGGCTCCGGACCACGCCCTTCGGGCGCGGTGCCCCCCTCGCTGCAGGCCCAATCCCACATGCCCACCCCGCGCGTGCAGTGCGCCACCGCCTCGTCCATCGAGAGGTAGTTGAGCGCCGGCTGCTTGCCGGCGACGATCACATTGACGTAGTCCCGGCTGCGCAGGCAGTGATCGGCGACCGACAGCAAGCAGTTGGCGTCCGGCGGCAGGTAGACGCGCACGATCTCGGCCTTCTTGTTGACCACGTGGTCGATGAACCCGGGGTCCTGGTGGGAGAACCCGTTGTGGTCCTGCCGCCACACGTGCGAGGAGAGCAGGTAGTTCAGCGACGCGATCGGCGCTCGCCAGGGAATGCCGCGCGTCACCTTCAGCCACTTCGCGTGCTGATTGAACATCGAGTCGACGATGTGGATGAACGCCTCGTAACTGCTGAACAGCCCGTGGCGGCCGGTTAGCAGATAGCCCTCAAGCCAACCCTGGCAGAGGTGCTCGCTCAAGACCTCCATCACCCGCCCGTCCGGCGCGAGGTGATCGTCGCTCTGACGGCGCTCAGCGTCCCACGCCCGGTTCGTTGCCTCGAACACGGTGCCCAGACGGTTGGATGCCGTCTCGTCGGGACCCATGACACGGAAGTTCGCCGGGTTGGCGCCGATCACATCGCGCAGGAACTCACCCAGCACCCGCGTGGGCTCGCTGACGTTCGCGGTCGGCGCCGGCACATCGACCGCGTAGTCGCGGAAGTCGGGCAGCTCCAGCTCGCGCAGCAGCACACCGCCGTTGGCGTGCGGGTTTGCACCCATGCGCCGCTGCCCCTCGGGAGCGAGCGCGGCCAGCTCCGCTTGCAGCGCGCCATGCTCGTCGAACAGCTCCTCGGGACGGTAGGAGGCAAGCCACTGCTCCAGT
>DASUDH010000207.1:0-2234 GCA_036275675.1 Solirubrobacteraceae bacterium
GAAGGCACGCCCAAAGTGGCTCACCTGCGGGTATGACTGAAAGCGGATCACCGGACCGATGCCGCCCACCAATGGCTCCGCGAGCGCCTGCTTGAAGGCCGCGTACCACGGATCGCAGCTCGTGAGCTCGCCGCTGCTCAACACGACGATGCGTCCGCTGGCCGCCTTGGCTCCACGCGCCAGCGCCGCCGCCTGATCCCGCGCGCGATCGACGGCGCCCCCGAGCAGTTCGCTGCCGTCGGGGAGCGCGTCGCCGAGCACTGCGATCGCAGCCTTCGTGCTCGCGGCGGGACCCGCGACCACGATCGACAGCGGCTGCGCAGAGTCCTCACTGTTCGCTGCTCGCCGCGCGCGCGGGGTGGCGAGCCGAGCGGGCAGCGCTCCGAGGCTGTGTGCCGGCGGGTTCATCGCGGCGATCTCCTCGAATATCGCCGTGCTCCGCGGCGTCTCGTCTGGCAACTGGGGCGGCTGATAGCGCAGCTGCATCGTGAAGCTGCTCGCGGCGCGGGCCAGCGCCACCTGCTCGGAGGAGAGCTGCGGTCCTGCGTACAGGTCCGTCCACGATTGGCTGGTGTGGCGTAGCTCATCCATTACGAAGGCATCCACTGCCAGCCCGTCTACGGGACGCGTGCGCAAGCCCAGCTCGCCAAGAAACTCTGACAGCTGAGCGCACCACGCGGCCGGGTCGGCGAGCACCGCGTCATATGTGCAAACCAGCATCGGTCGGCCGGCCGCACCGAGCATCGCCTGGCGTGTGTAGCGCTCCCACAGCGCAAGGCTGAGCGGCGGCTTGCAGCCGTTGCGACGATCCAGCGAGTCGCTGACCTCGAATGGGTGTCGGACGACCAGCACATACGCCGCGCGCGGCCCGAGCACCGCCGCCCAGAACGGCAGTAGCGCGCACGTGCGCGGGTCCTTCCACACCCACGGCCGGTCCGGATGCGCACGCTGCAGCGTTGCTAGGGCCGCCTGTCCGTGCGCGCGCACCAGCCGTGAGACCTCCTGCGGGCCGAGCAGCGGCGGACAGAACCATTTGCGCCCGAGCTCGCTGAGCAGCCGTTCGTTGTACACGAGCAGCGATTTCGACTCCCAATGCCCGCGCGGGTTGCGCGCACGACCGACGAGCAGGTCGTCGTGGCGGCAGACCTCGAGGCCGAGCAGGTTGATCAGCCGGGTGACCAGCGAGGTTCCGCTGCGGTGCATCCCAAGCACGACCACACCTTCCGGAGATGTCGTGGCGAAGCCCATGTCACTCGACTCGCTCGCGCTCACCGTGGACCGCCGTTCAGTCGCTCAGGTCGGTGAAGTTCGGCCAGAGGCTGACGTCGATGTCGGGAAACTCGTGGATCAGCCGTGCCACGTCCTCATGATAGGCGTCCGCATAGGCGCGCCTGGCGCTCTCGTCGAGCATCGGCTTGCGCGGCTGAAGCTCGGGGTGCGCATCCAGCTCCGGCACGAACTGGGCGTCGCTCAGCCCGAGGAACTCGAAGGTGCGACGCAGCTCCGCCAGCGGCTCACGCGTGCAACGCTCGTACTGCAGGACCAGTACCTGTGAGCGGTCGAAATAGCGGAGCAGGTGGGTGAGCTGGGCGTGGTAGAAGCCGCGCGCGAGCTGCTCGAACGGCGCGTAGCGACTGAGCGGGGCGTTGCGCTTGGCCGCTCTTGAGATCCCCAGCTGCAAGCCCGACAGGTAGCGCTCGACCGGATCGCGCAGCAAGACCAGCAAGCGTGCGTCAGGCGCCGCGGCCGCGAGCAGCGGCGGCACCCAGGGCGCGCACATGTACAGCGGCGTCCACTCGCCCGAGGTATGGCCGTCGTCACGGGGAAAGTACTCGTGGTAGCGCTCCAGGTCCGCCGTCGTGCAGCCGCCCGCGTAGAAGCGGTCGAAGTAGTGCAGCTCCTTCGCGCCCGCCGGCCGCAGCACCTCCGGGTGCGCGCCAATCAGATCGAACCAGCGTGTCGTGCCGCATCGCTGCACGCCCACGCCGATGAAGTCCGGCGGGCCGGTGCGCCACCCCGGGGGACATGGTGGGGGCAGCGGCGGTACGTCCACTCCACCCCCCTCCGCCCGCGCGATCGGGGGCTCGTCGCGCAGCGCTCGCATCAGACGCGCAACTCGCCTGCGCCGACGAACCAGCCACGCCCGCGCCGAAGCCGGCTCGTTGCCCCTCCTCGCCGTCATCTGCGCGGGCGAGCATATAGGCTGGCGCTCTCATGAACATCGAGGGATCTTC
>DASUDH010000208.1:0-5024 GCA_036275675.1 Solirubrobacteraceae bacterium
GCAACACCGGCATATCGCTAGCGATGATCTGCTCGCGCAAGGGCTACCCGCTGAAGGTGGTCATGCCCGAGAACGTCACGCCCGAGCGCACCCAGCTGCTCGAGATGTACGGCGCCCAGATCGTCTACTCGGAGGGCTCCAAGGGCTCAAACGGGGCGGTCGAGAAGGCCTTGGAGATGGCCGAGGCCGACCCGTCCTACTACATGCCCTACCAGTACGGCAACATCGCCAACCCGAACGCCCACTACAACGGCACGGCGCTCGAGATCCTCGAGGAGCTCGACGAGGTGTCCGCGTTCGTCGCCGGCCTCGGCACGGGCGGCACGCTGATGGGCAACGGCCGGCGCCTGAAGGAGGCGTTCGGCGACGCTGTGAAGATCGTCGCCGCCGAGCCTATGCAGGGCGAGCCCGTCCAGGGCCTGCGCTCGCTCGACGACGGCTTCATCCCGCCGATCATCGACCTCTCGCTGCTCGACCGCAAGATCTTCGTCACCAACCGCGACGCCATCCTGTGGACGCGCAAGCTGCTCACCGAGGAGAGCGTGTTCGCGGGCGTCTCGAGCGGCGCGATCGCGCGCGTGGCGGTGCGCATCGCCGGCGAGCTCGACGAGGGCAACGTCGTTTTTATCGTGGCGGATGACGGCTGGAAGTACCTCTCGAGCGGCCTCTACACGCTCCCGGTCGACGAGATCGAGAACCTCGACGCCACCGTGTGGTGGTGAGGGCCGCCAGCGCGAGGGGGGCATATGGTGCTCCGAATTGGGGTGCCACGCGCGCGATCGCGTACGCGCGCAGGTGGACCGGCTGAGGGCGACATGGACATCCCGGTGGAGCTCCTCGACCAGATCCTCACGCACGCGCGTGAGGAGGCCCCCAACGAGTGTTGCGGCGTCGTCGCGGTCGTTCCAGCCTCAGGTGGCCAGCCCGCGCGGGCGACGTGTGTGCGACGCGCGAGAAACGTCCACGCAAGCCCCAAGCGCTTCGAGATCGACGGCCGGGACGTGCTGGTGGCGATCAACGAGTTCGAGGAGGCCGGCTGGGAGATCGGGGCCATCTACCACTCCCACACCCACACCGCGCCATACCCGTCGCAGACCGACGTCAACTTCGCCGCGCACTGGCCCGGCGTGGAGTGGATCATCGTCGGCCTCGCCCACCCCGCGGCACCTGAGGCCCGGTCCTATCTGATCGAGGAAGGGATCGTCCGTGAGGTGGAGATCGCGCAAATCGCGGTCTGAGGACAGCGGCAGCGTACACCTCGTGAAGGTCGCCTACGCGCGCAATCTCCCTGAGGCCGAACTGATCCAGAGCCTGCTGCGCCAGGAGCACATTCCCAGCATGCTGCGGCGTAGCGGCGGCTTCGACGTCGCCGAATTCGCCGCCGCGGGCGCTCGCGACGTGCTCGTCCCGATATCGCAGGCCGACCGCGCCCGCGAGTTGCTCGCGTAACCAGGGGAGGGGGGATCTATTGCTGTTCCGGCCGGGCTCTCGAAGATCTAGACGAGGACCGGCTGGCCAAGCGGCTGCCCGGCTTCGCGCGTGATCGCCTCGATCTCCTCGGCGGCTCGTTCGAACTCACCGTCGGAGAGCACCGGCGTGCCCTCGAATGGCAGTTCGCGCTGAAGCTCCAGCCACGAGCTGCACACGCCGTACTCGTCCCTGACCTTGACGGTCACGGGCCGCGGGATGCGATAGGTGCGCAGCAGCAGCACGTGCAGCGGGTGACGCCGCTTCCATTCCAGGCGCTTCTCGGCGTAGTCCGGTGTCCACACATAGAACGGCGACAGCGCGTCCACGCAGCGGGGGTCCGAGATCGTGAAGTGACCCGCCACCTCGGCCCATGCCCTGATCCGCACACGCTCGGGCTGCTGGATGCCGCCTTCGACGCTGAAGGCCTGCAGGGACGGCTCACCGTCGTTCCACACGCCTTCCTCGAGCGCCCTGCGCAGCTCGGGCCGGTGGGATTCGCGCACGAGGTCGTTGCGCTGATGGTCGAATGTGGGGTACAGGAAGAAGCGGTCGTGCTCGAGCTTGAAGTGCTTTTCGGGCTCGCGTATACCACCCTTGCGCAGGGTGATGAGCTGCTCGCCTTCGGCGAGGGCGCGGACGGTGACCGCCCATTCCTTGAGAGCAATTGGCATTTCGGGATGACCTGAATACGAGGGATCGTATGAAAACCGCGCAACCCCCTCCGTGCCACCCCGAAGGGCGCGTGGCACGGGGTGCCGCTGCCCTTAAAGATACGAAATCCGAGCGAAAATCCCAAATCCCCTGCAAATGACCGGGTTTTGGGGTTAAGCCGGTTACGAGAACTTCACAGGCGCCTGTCCGATCGGCACGGCCAGGCGGGTGCCTGCGTCACAGGCGCCGGCCCGCGAGACCCTCCGCGGCCTCGATCAACGCGGCGTAATCGTCGCTGCCGTGACCGCGTCCCGTCGTCCCAGCGAGCAGGTCGCGCGCGTGGGCAGCCGCCGGAAACGGCACGCCCGCCGCCCGCGCTTCCTCCAGGCACAATCGCACGTCCTTGAGCATGTGCTCGGTCTTGAACAGCGGCCTGTAGTCGTGCTCGCGCATCGGCCCCGCCTTGAGCTCCATCTGAGCGGAGGCGCCCGAGCCGCTCTGGATCACCGTCACGAGCGCGTCGAGGTCCACGCCGGTGGCGCTGCCCACCAGCAACGCCTCAGCTACGGCCGCCGCATTGGCGGCCGCGAGCGAGTTGTTGATCAGCTTCAGCATCTCGCCCTGGCCGAGCTCGCCGATGTGCACGACCAGCTCGCCCATCGTCTCGAGCAGTGGCCTCGCGCGCTCGAAGTCCGCCGGCTCGCCGCCCACCATGATCGTCAGCGTGCCCGCCTGCGCGCGCGGCGAAGAGCCGGTCACGGGCGCGTCGACCATGCGGATTCCCCGCTGCGCGAGCCGCGCCGCGATGCGGCGCGTGTCGGCCGGGGCGATCGTCGAGGAATCGACGCACAGCAGACCCTCCGTCGCGCTGTCGGCAACGCCGCCCGCGCCGCACAGCACGCTCTCGACCTGAGCCCCGTCCACGACCATGCTCACCACGATGTCGCTGGTCGCGGCCACCTCGGCTGGGGTGCTCGCGGCGGTCGCCCCGTGCTCCGCCGCCCAGCTCTCGGCCTTGCCGCCCGTGTGGGTCCACACGGTCAGGGCATACCCCGCCCGCGCGATGTTGGCGGCCATGCGCGAGCCCATGATCCCGAGGCCAAGGAAGCCGATCCGCTCAGACACGCGCTCGCTCCGCCATCGCCCCGGCCGGCTGCTCAGGCCGGTGCGTCCGGGGGATCGTGACGCGCTGAGGGGGGACCGTACCCGCCTCCGCCGGGGGTTTCGATGCGAAGCCGCTCACCGCTTCGAAGCGTACCCGTGACCTTCGCCGGCAGCTCCCGCCGCGAACCGGCATCCGCTCCGATCAGCGTGTCGCGCCCGCACCTGCCGGGCTCGCCGCCGTGCGCTCCTGAGGGTGGGTGCCGGCGGCGCTCGGCGATCAGCGAGAACGTCATGTCGCTGAGCGCCTGCAGCTCGCGCACGACCCCGTCGCCGCCCCGGCGCCTGCCGGCGCCGCCCGACCCGCGCCGCAGCGCGTACTCGCTCACGAGCAGCGGCAGCTCGCGCTCGAGCGCCTCGATCGGGGTGTTGAGCGTGTTGCTCATCGCCACGTGCACCCCGCTCGGGCCGTCGGCGTCCGCGCACGCGCCCTGGCCACCGCCGAGCGTCTCGTAGTAGGTGAAGCGCTCGTTCCCGAGCGTCAGATTGTTCATCGTCCCCTGGCCAAGCGCTCGCCCGAACGCGCCCAGCACGAGGTCCGCCACGCGCGAGGAGGTCTCCACGTTGCCCGCCGCCACCGCCGGCGCAAGGCTTGCGGGGTTGTCAGCCAGGGCTTCGTCTGCGGCGTTGCCCGCCGGGGTCACCCCGGCGCGGTCATCGACCGGCCGCGCGTTCAACAGGCATCCCTCGGGGACGATCACATCGACCGGCCTGTACGCGCCCGCCGACTGCGGGATGTCCGGGTCGGTGAGCACCCTCACCGCAAACCAGCACGCCGACAGGGTCACCGCAAGCGGACAGTTGAGGTTCCCCTCGTGCCTGCCCGCCGACCCCGTGAAGTCGAGCGTCAACCGCTCCCCCGCGACGGTCGCCTTCAGCCGCAGCACGAGATCGCCCTCGCGCGCCTCCAGCACGTCGCGGGCCTCGCGCACCCCGTCCGGCAGCGCGCCTACGCACGCGCGCGTGCGCCGCTCGGCATAGTCGAGCACCGCACCCATCGCCTCTCCGAGTCGCCGCACGCCGACGCGTCCCGCCAGCTCGGCGAGGCGCAGCGCGCCCGTGCGGTTGGCCGCGAGCTGCGCCCTCAGGTCAGCCCTACGCTCATCCGGGCCACGCATCTGCGCCACCAGCTCCTCCATCGCCTGCGCGGTGAGCGGACGCGGTGAGATCACGATCCCCTCCTCCTCCAGCGAGCGGCTGTCGGCCGGCATCGACCCCGGCACGCGCCCGCCGACGTCCGCGTGGTGGGCGCGGCTCGCCGCGAACCCGATCAACGGGCCCGCGGGCGCGTGCGCTCGCGTACGTCCGTACTCACCCGCCGCGCGGACGGTCTCCGTGTCCGTTTCACCGGCGAACACGGGCGTGATCACCGTGATGTCAGGCAGGTGCGTACCGCCCGCGAACGGATCGTTGAGGACCCAGGACACGCCGGGAAGGTGCTCCCGTCCGAGCACCGCCTCCACGGCGGCGGGCATCGATCCGAGGTGCACCGGGATGTGCTCGGCCTGCATCACCATCTCGCCGCGCCCGTCGAACAGGGCGGTGGAGGCGTCGCGGCGCTCCTTGATGTTGGCCGAGTGCGCCGAGCGCACGAGCGTCGCGCCCATCTCCTCGCAGGCGGCCCGCAGGGCGCCCGCCGCGACCTGCAGGCCCACGGCGTCGATCACGCGCGCTCCAGGATCAGGGTGCCGGTGGCGTCGGTGCGCCCCGTCCAGCCGGCGGGGACGGCGAAAGGCTCCGCC
>DASUDH010000209.1:0-4785 GCA_036275675.1 Solirubrobacteraceae bacterium
CCGGGCTTTGGCCGGTCCGGCAAGCCCGGGTATCTGAAGTACACGATCGACGAGTACGCGGCCTTCATCGAGCGCTTCCTCGACACGCTCGAAGTCGAGCGCGTGCGGATGCTCGTGCACGACTGGGGGGCGGTGGGCCTCGCGTTCGCCCAACGGCACCCCGAGCGGGTGGAGCGACTCGTCGTCACGAACGCCGTCACCTTCCTCCCCGGCTACCGCTGGCACCGCAGCGCGCGCATCTGGCGCACGCCCGGGCTCGGAGAGCTTGCGATGGGAGCCACGACGCGCTGGGTGCTGCGCCAGACGACGCGCGAGGCGAACGTCACCCCGGGCCCGCTGCCCGACGCATGGCTCGACTCGGTGCTCGACCACTTCGACCAGGGCACTCAGCGCGCGATCCGGCGGCTCTACCGCAGCTCGCCGAGCGACGTGCTCGCGAGGGCCGGCGAGCACCTGTCCCGCCTGGAGATGCCCTCGCTCGTGCTGTGGGGCCTGCGGGACCCCTACATCCCCAAGCGCTTCGCGGCCGAGTATGCGAAAGCGCTGCCGAACAGCGAGCTGGTCGAGCTGCCCAACGCCGGCCACTGGTGGTGGCTGGACCGCCCCGACGCGATCGAGCGCGTGGTCGAGTTCCTGACCGCGCCCTGAGGGAGGATGGGCCTGCGATGGCAACGCATACCGCAATCGCCGCAGGACACGAGCTCCCCGGGCGCCTCGCGGGAGCGGCGCGTCCGTCCCGTCATCCCTGGGCGCTCGCGCTCGCCGTCGCGATCCCGCTCGCGGCGTTCTATCTGATCGTCTCACCGCCCGCCGGCGACCTGGCCGCGGCCACTTACCGCAGCGAGCTGTTCGCGCGCGTGGGCTTCGCGACGTGGGACACCGGCTGGTATGCCGCACACGGCCACTGGTTGCCGGGCTATTCGCTGCTCTCGCCGGTGCTCGGGGCGTTGCTGGGCCTGCGCGTGCTGCTGGTGCTGTCGGCTGTCGCGGCGAGCGTGCTGTTTGCTCTGATCGCGCGGCGCGCGTTCGGCCCGAACGCGGCGCGCGTCGCCGCCGCCCTGTTCGCGCTCGGCTTCTGCGTGGAGTTGCTCTCCGGGCGCGTGCCATACGACCTGGGCTTCGCGATCGGGCTCGGAGCTGTGCTCGCGCTGATGCAAGGAGTCCTGCCGCTCGCACTCGGCCTGGCGGCGCTCACGAGCGTGGCCAGCCCGGTGGCCGGTGTGTTCCTGGCGCTCGCCGGTCTGGCCTGCGCGGTCGCGGACGCACGCCGCGGCTTGGCGCTTACCGCGGCCGCGCTGGCGCCGATCGGGATTCTCAACCTCGCCTATCCGGAGAGCGGCTACGAGCCGTTTGGCTCATCGGACTTCTGGTTGACCCTCGGCGGGGTCGTGCTGATCGCGCTGCTGTTGCCGCAGGGGTCGCTCAGCGCTCGCGCGCGGCGAGTCGTGCGGGTCGGCGCCGCGCTGTATGCGCTCGCGTTGATCGCCTCGTTCGCGATCGACACACCCGTCGGCGGCAATGCCGCCCGCCTCGGCCCACCGCTCGCCGCGCCGCTGCTGGCGGGCGTCATGTGGGAGCGCAGGCGTCTCGCGCTGCTGCTGCTCGCCCCGGTGCTGCTCTACTGGCAGCTCATCACACCGATCCACGACGTGAGGGCGATCGCGGGGGATCCGTCGGTGAACGCCTCCTACTACGCCCCGCTGCTGTCGGAGCTGCGTCAGCTGCGTCACGGCGCGCCGACGATCGTGGAGGTGCCGCTCACGAAGGCCCACTGGGAGGCGGCGTACCTCGCGGACCACGACGGCGTCGCGCTGGCGCGCGGCTGGGAGCGCCAGCTCGACACGCGCTACGGCGCGATCTTCTACCGCCCGACGCTCACCCCGTCCGCCTATCGCTCGTGGCTGGCCGAAAACAGGGTCGTGTATGTCGCGCTGCCCGACGCGCGCCTGGACAAAGCGGGGCGCCTGGAGGGCGCGCTGATCGCCGGGGGACTGCCTTATTTGCGCGAGTTGTGGCGCTCCGGGCACTGGCGCCTCTACCGGGTCATGGGCTAGGCTTCTCGGGATGGTCGCCCGGCTCCGGCTGCTGAGGGTTCGCGTCCTGCCGCACGGATGGCGGGACGTGGCGCGTCAGATCGTGTTGTTCGGAGCGGCCTATCTAGGCTATGACCTCGTGCGCGGACTTGTCGAGGGCCGAGCGTCCGCCGCCTTCCAGCACGCCCGCGACCTGATCCAGGTCGAGCGCACTCTGCACGTCTTCGTCGAGCCGAGCGTGCAGGCGTGGGCGTCGGGCAGCCACCTGCTGATGGACGTATCGAGCTGGTTGTATGTGAACGCACAGACGTCGATCACGCTCGCGGCGCTCGCGTACCTGTACGTGCGCCATAACGGCTCGTTCTACTTCGTGCGCAACATGTTCGCGATCGCGATGCTGATCGCGCTCGTCGGATATGCGGTGTTTCCGACCGCGCCGCCGCGCTTCCTGCCAGAGTGGGGCTTCATCGACTCGGTGTCGGACCTCACGGGTGTGCGCGTGTCGCACGCGAGCGCGTCGATGAACGCGCTGTTCAACCCGTACGCGGCGGTGCCCTCGATGCACGTGGCGTTCGCGCTGATGATCGGCTGGCCGCTGGCCTCGCTGTCGCGCACTCGCATCACCGGCGTCCTGTGGCGGCTGTACCCGCTGTTGATCACATTCGTGATCGTGGCCACCGCCAACCACTTCATCGTCGACGCACTGCTGGGCGCCCTCACCGCGGCTGTGTCCGCCGCCGCCGCGCGCCGCCTTGCACGGGTCAGGCCAGCCGCCTGGCGCTTCAGCCACGCGCACGCCGGAGCCGGGTAGCTCGTCACCGCTCCTCGATGCCTCCCTCTCCGCCATCACACAGGCAGCCGGGCGTGCCCAGGCGCGCGCGCACGGGCGCAGGACGCGGACGCCGCAACGGACGCACTGCGCTCACGGGAGCGCAGCGGCGCGAGATCGTGCGCAACAGGTTGATCGAGTCGCGCCTGACCCCCAACGCGATCTCGATGACCGGGCTGGCGCTGAACGTGCTCGCGGCCGTGCTCGTCTGGGAACGCCTCTACCTCATCGGGGGGATCGCGTTCGTCGTGGGCTCCGTGATGGACACGCTCGACGGGCGCTATTCGCGCATGTCGGGCAAGGGCACCCCGTTCGGCGCGTTCCTGGACTCGACGCTCGACCGCATCGAGGAGGGGATCGTGCTGACCGCGGTCGCTGCGGACTTCGCGCGCGAAGGGCGCGCGGGAGCGGCCGCCGCGGTGGTGGTCGCCGTGATCGCCTCGCTGATGGTGTCCTATACGCGCGCGCGGGCGGAGGCGCTCGGCGTGGAGTGCAAGGTGGGGATCGCCACGCGCGCGGTGCGCGTGGTGATCCTCTCGATCGGGTTGATCTTCGCGCGCGGCGCCTGGATCGGGATCGACGACCTGCACCTGCTGGCGCCGGCCGTGTACGTGCTCGCCGCGCTCGGCGGGCTCACGGTGGCCCAGCGCATCTGGCACGTCAAGTGCGCGCTCACGTGATGTGACCGGGCGTGCCCGACGGGGTAGTCTCCCCGAACTTCCACAAAGGACACAGCACCAGATGAGCATTCACAACAGCAACGGAGTGACCCACGGGGGAGCACAGGCGGCCTCGCAGAACGGCACGGCCCGCTACCAGCAGGACAAGGTGAGAGTCGCGATCATCGGCGTCGGCAACTGCGCCTCGGCGTTCGTGCAGGGCGTCCACCACTACCGCGACGCCGACCCGAAAGAGCTCGTGCCGGGCCTGATGCACGTGGACCTCGGCGGCTATCACGTGCGCGACATCGAGTTCACCGCCGCATTCGACATCGACGCGGCGAAGGTCGGCAAGGACCTCGGGCAGGCGATCTGGGCGGGCCAGAACAACACGATCAAGTTCGCCAAGGTGCCCTCCAGGCTCGGCGTGCCGGTTCAGCGCGGCATGACCCACGACGGTCTCGGCAAGTACCTCAAGCAGAAGATCGAGAAGGCGCCCGGCGAGACCGCCGACATCGTGCGCATCCTGAAGGAGACCCACACCGACGTGGTCGTCTCGTATCTGCCCGTCGGCAGCGAGAACGCCACCAAGTGGTACGTGGAGCAGATCCTTGAGGCGGGCTGTGGCTTCGTGAACTGCATACCCGTGTTCATCGCGCGCGAGGACTACTGGGACAGGCGCTTCAAGCGGGCGAAGCTGCCGATCGTGGGCGACGACATCAAGTCGCAGGTGGGCGCCACGATCGTGCACCGCACGCTCGCGCGCCTGTTCGCCGACAGGGGCGTGAAGATGCTGCGCACCTCCCAGCTGAACGTGGGGGGCAACATGGACTTCTACAACATGCTCGAGCGCGAGCGCCTGGAGTCCAAGAAGATCTCGAAGACCAACGCGGTGACCTCGATCATGGACGAGAAGCTTCCCGCCGAGGATGTCTACATCGGCCCGTCGGACTACGTGCCGTGGCTCACCGACCGCAAGTGGGCGCACATCCGCGTGGAGGGCCAGGCGTTCGGCGACGTGCCGCTGAACATGGAGGTCAAGCTCGAGGTGTGGGACTCGCCGAACTCGGCGGGGATCGTGATCGACGCCGTACGCTGCTGCAAGCTCGCGCTCAACCACGGCATCGGCGGACAGCTCGACGGTCCGTCGTCCTACTTGATGAAGTCGCCGCAGAACCAGCGCCCCGACGACCAGGCTCGCGCCGACACAGAGAAGTTCATCGCCAGGTACGCGCGCAAGGGCGCAACGCCGGCGCGTCGCCGC
>DASUDH010000210.1:0-4754 GCA_036275675.1 Solirubrobacteraceae bacterium
CTTGCCGGCGACGGTGACGAGCGCCTTGGGCCGGCCGGACCCAAGGCGCTCGCCACGTCCTGCGGCCACGATCAACGCGACCGCCATCTCTCTCTCCGAAGACGCGACCTACTTGGCGGCGACGGCCACCTTGCCGTTGGCGTGGCCGTTCGACTCGGCCAGCAGCTCGTAGAGGTGCGCTTCTACCTCCTCCTCATTCATCTCGAGCGCGTACATCAGTTCTGACGCAAGGATCTTCTTGGCTCTCGTGAACATCTGCTTCTCGCCGGTCGAGAGGCCCTTCTCGGCTTCCCGGATCGCGAGGTTGCGAACAACCTCGGCGAGCTCGTAGATGTCGCCCGTCTTGATCTTGTCGCGGTTGTGCTTGAAGCGCCGGTTCCAGTTCTTGGGCATCTCGGACACTTCGTCCTGGAGCACGTCCAGGACCTTCTTGACGGTCTCCTCGTCGATCACACGGCGCAGGCCCGCGAGGGCGGCATTTTCGGTGGGGACCTTCACGGTCATGTCGTTGTGGAGGATCTTGATCGTCAGATACTCGCGCGTGGTGCCGAGCACTTCCATGTCCTCCTTGCTCAGGACCTTGCCGGCGCCGTGGTGGGGATAGACGACGTGATCTCCGAGCTCGAACTCGATGCACTCCACCTCACGGGTCGCCTCGAGCTCCTCCATGAACGATGATGCCTCTGCGATTGCTTGTACGGGAATGGTGTCCTCCTTCGTCGCGCCGGCAATGGGGCCGGCTGTGTCTCAAGTCTGCAAGTAGCGGTCCACGAGGTTGATCTCCTGCAGGCGGCGAAGGCCCTCGCGGATGTCCTTCGCCCTGATCTCCCCCACTCCCTCGACCGCCTCGAGCTCCATGTCGGTGGCGGCAAGCAGCTCGTCCAGGCCTCCGAACTCCTTCACGATCTGCGTGACGACGAGCTTCGGCAGACGTGGGATGCGCCCGAGGATGCGGTGACCGCGCGGGGCGACGGGGTAGTCGAGCGTGTTGAGCTTGCGGTCGTAGCCGAGCAGCTCGGCGATGCGGCCGAAGTCGAGCAGGTCCTGATGGGCCAAGCGGCCGACCCGATCGAGGGCGGAGGCAAACGCCTCGTCGGAGTAGTCGGCCAGGTAGTCCTGCACGAGCGCGGCCTTCTCGGCCGCGGTGCCGAGGATCGTCTCCTCGAGCTGCATCTCGATCAGGCGTCCCTCGTTGCCGAGCTCGACGATGTAGCGCTCGATCTCCACGGCCATCCGGGTCACGAGCTCCGAGCGCTGCAGCACGGTGAGCACGTCGTGGAGCGTCACGCCTCCCTCGAACTCGAGCGCGGTGAGACGCGTGGAGACCTGGTCGAGGCGCTGGCGGTACTTGTCGAGCGTGGCGAGCGCCTGGTTGGCCTTCGAGAGGACCACGGTGATGTCTTCGAGGATGTACTTGACCCCGTCCACATATAGCGACACGACCTCGCGGCGCTGGGAGATCGCGATCACGAGCGCGTCCGTCTGCTTGGAGACGCGCTCGGCGGTGCGGTGGCGAGTGCCCGTCTCGTGCGAGAGGATCGTCGGGTCGGGCATCAGCTGGACGTTGGCCATCGATATCTTCGTGGCGTTGGCGTTGAGGATGATGGCGCCGTCCATCTTCGCCACCTGGTAGAGGAAGCCGGGGGTGTAGTCGATGTCGAGCTTGATGCCTCCCGAGAACAGGAAGCTGAGCTCCTCGGGATCGCCGATCACGATCAGACCGCCGGTGCGGGCGTGCAGGATGCTCTCGATGCCCTCCCGCAGCGCGGTCCCGGGAGCCACCATCTCGAGGGCCCTGACCAGCCCGGGCTCGGGTCGCGCGTCCGTGTCGAAGTCTTCGCCGGATCGTGAGGCCACGACTGGTCATTCTACGGCATTTACCGTTTATTTATCGGCTCCCTCGAGCAGTCGGACAGGCCGAATCGCTCCCTCAGCCAGTCTGCTGGGCGAAAGCTCGAGTCCCACTTTGGGCCACCGGACGCGTCGGGCTACGCGGCAACAGAGGCCGGGCGGCGCCCGCCTGCTGGAAGCGCGATCGAAAGGGCCTGTCGCAGGGTGGGCGCCTCGCGTGCGTGATCGCCGCTGCCGATGGGCGCCAGCACGCCCGCGAGGCCGTGTCTTGCGGCCTCAGCGAGACGGCGCTCGGGATGACCGACCCAGCGCAGCTCGCCGGTGAGGCCGAGCTCGCCGAAGCAGGCGCACGGGGAGCCAGTCAGCGCCACCCCGCGCGCGGCCGAGGCCACCGCCAGGGCGATCGCCAGGTCCACGCCGGGCTCCTCTACACGCACGCCGCCGACCACGTTCACGAACACGTCGCAACCGCCCACGCCGACGCCGCCGTGGCGACCGAGGATCGCGAGCACGAGCGCGAGACGGTTGCGGTCGAGACCTGATACGACGCGACGCGGTTGCTCGAGCTCGGAGGAGGCGACAAGCGCCTGCACCTCCACGAGCAGCGGTCGCGAGCCCTCCATCGCCGCGAGCACGACGCTCCCAGGGGCTCGTGTGGCCTCCGCCACGAAGCGCGCGGAAGCGTCGAGCACCTCGACGAGCCCGCCCTGGCGCATCTCGAACAGCCCGGCCTCGCTGGTCGAGCCGAAGCGGTTCTTCAGCGCGCGCAGCTCGCGAGAGGGGCGCTCGCGCTCGCCCTCGAACTGCAGGACGCAGTCGACCAGGTGCTCGAGCACGCGTGGGCCGGCCAGCGCGCCGTCCTTGGTGACGTGCCCGACGAGCACCACCGCCGTCTGGCGAGCCTTGGCGAGGTCCATGATGCGGGCGGCCACCTCGCGCACCTGCCCGACCGAGCCGGGGGCGCCGGAGAGCTCGCCCGAGCGCAGCGTCTGCACGGAGTCGATCACGCACACACTCGGAGCGTGCGAGGCGATCGCCTCGAGCACCGCGTCGAGATCGGTCTCGGCGAGCACGGGCACCTCGAGCGCGCTCGGGGAGAGTCGCTCGGCGCGCAGCCTCACCTGCTCGGCCGACTCCTCGCCGCTGACATACAGGGTCTTCTGACCGGCGCCCGCGAGATTGCCGAGCGCCATGTTGGTGAGCGTCGACTTGCCGATCCCGGGGGACCCCCCGAGCAGCACGAGCGACCCTTGCACGAGTCCTCCGCCAAGCACCCTGTCGAGCTCGCCGATGCCGGTCTGCAGACGTGCAAGCGGCGCGGTCGCCACCTGCGAGAGCGGCACGAGCGGTGCTGCGCGAGCGCCCGCATGCAACGCGCCCGCGCGCGTGCGCGCGCGCGGGCCCCCCACACTGGACACAGCCGCCCGCTCCTCCACGAGCGCGTTCCACGCGCCGCACCCGGGGCACTGCCCGTGCCACTGGGCGGAACACAGGCCGCATTGAGAGCAGATGTGAATGGTTTGAGGGCGAGCCATGGACCCAGCCTACGCTCCGGTCCCGACGGCCCTGCGCACACACGCGCGCCGGGCCCCCGTCAGAGAGTCACGAGCGCTCGGCAAGTCACGACAACTCGGCGCTGACTCGCGAAGCGCCACTGGCCGCAGGGCGACACGAGCACGACCCATCCCCAAAAAAATCAATGCCGGCCCGGTCAATCCCGGCCGACGACATCGCTGCGGCGCTCGTACAGCATCACGTCGCGCCAGCTCCCGTCAGCCATCTGGCCCACTCGCTCGCGCGTGCCCACCAGCCGGAAGCCGCAACTGGAGTGCAGGGCGATCGACGCCCTGTTCTCGGGGAAGATGCCCGCTTGCAGCGTCCAGAAGCCCGCCCGCTCGGAGAGCTCGATCAAGGCGTCCAAGAGCAAACGGCCGATGCCGCGGCGGGCATGGCTCTGATCGACGTAGACGCCGACCTCCCCAACCCCGCGGTAAACGGCGCGGGCGGACACCGGAGTGAGCGCGGCCCAACCGAGCGCTTCACTGAACTCGTCGCGTGCAACCAGGCAGGGGTCCTCGACGCGCGCCGAGCGCCACTGCTCCCAGCCGGGGACGGCGTGCTCGAACGTCGCGGTCCCGGTGGCGATCCCTTCACGGTAGATGCGCGCCACCGCCGGCCAGTCCTCGACCGTCATCTGTGCGATGCTCACACACGCGCGCGCAGCGTCGGCTGTGCCGTCTGAACCCGCGGACCTGGCGTCGGCTGTGCGAGGCGGATTGCTCAGCTCGGGCGGCCTGCTACTCGACCGGGTGCTCGTCGTCGTCGTGCTCGTCCTCGCCAGCGGGTAGCTCGTCGTGGTCGCCGCCCTCGGCGCCCACCCCCACGGGGGTCTTCTGCTTCTTGGGCTTGACGATCGTCAGGCGCACCCCCTCGTCCTCGCCCTCGGGGGCGGGGTTGACGACGACCGTGGCGCCGGGGGTGAGCTGCTCGCGCAGCACGAAGTCGGCGAGCGGGTCCTCGATGTAGCGCTGGATGGCGCGGCGCAGCGGACGCGCGCCCATCGCCGGGTCCCAGCCCTTCTCGACGAGCATGTCCTTGGCGGGGTCGGTGAGCTCGAGCTGCAGCTCGCGGTCGGCCATCGACTCGCGGATGCGCAGCAGCAGCAGCTCGACGATCTGGCGGATCTCCTCGCGCTGGAGCTTGTGGAACACGATCACGTCGTCGATCCGGTTGAGGAACTCGGGCCGGAACACCTTCTTGAGCTCGCCCATGATGCGGTTCTTCATGTCCTCGTAGGTGATCCCCGTCTCGTCGTCGGAGACGGCGAAGCCGAGCGGCGTGTTGCGAGCGATCTCGGAAGCCCCGATGTTCGAGGTCATGATCACGATCGCGTGGCGGAAGTC
>DASUDH010000211.1:0-4120 GCA_036275675.1 Solirubrobacteraceae bacterium
GCCCCCGACCCTGGCCGCATGCGGCCAGGCCCCTCAAATTGTCGGATGACGGGAGCACAACTCGCTTCTAAGGCGTTCGAGCGTCAAGTCTGACAAGGACGCAGTGAGCGAAGTGTGCTTCGCACACGAGCGATCGAGGACGCGGCCAGACGCCGGCGATCGGGCGCCTCAGCCGATTGAGCCGACCATCTCCAACTGGATCAGCCGGTTGAGCTCGACCGCGTACTCCATCGGCAGCTCCTTCGTCACCGGCTCGATGAAGCCGTTGACGATCATCGCGGCGGCCTCGTCCTCGGTGAAGCCGCGCGAGCCCATGTAGAAGAGCTGGTCATCCGATATGCGTCCCACGGTCGCCTCGTGGGCGACGGCCACGTTGGGGTTCTGGATCTGGATGTCGGGCCAGGTGTCAGAGCGGGATTCGCCGTCCATCATCAGCCCGTCGCACTGCACCCTCGCCTTCGAGCCCGCGGAGTTGTGGCCCATCTTCACCAGCCCGCGGTATCCCATGATCCCGCCGTCCTTGGAGATTGACTTGGCGAGGATGTTGGAGGTGGTGTTGGGTGCCAGGTGCACCACCTTGGCGCCCGTGTCCTTGTGCACGCCCTTGCCAGCGACGCCGACGTTGAGGTGGTCGGCACGCGCGCCCTCGCCCATCAGGAACGAGCCGGGGTAGAGCATCACGTACTTGGCGCCCATCGACCCGCCGACCCACTCGACGGTGCCCTCGGCGTCGACCACGGCGCGCTTGGTGTTGAGGTTGTAGACGTCCTTCGACCAGTTCTGCACCGTGGTGTAGCGCGCCTTGGCGCCCTCGTGCACGAAGATCTCCACGACCGCCGAGTGCATCGAGTTGACCGAGTACGTCTGGGCGGTGCAACCCTCGATGTAGTTCACGTCCGAGCCCTCGTCGGCGATGATCAGCGTGTGCTCGAAGGTGCCCTCGCCGGCGCCCTCCATGCGGAAGTAGGCCTGCAGCGGCAGATCCACCTTTACGCCCTTGGGCACGTACAGGAACGAGCCGCCCGACCACACCGCGCCGTGCAGCGCTGAGAACTTGTTGTCCTGCGGCGGCACGCACTTATTCATGAAGTACTTCTGCACCAGGTCGGGGTACTCGGTGATCGCCGTGTCCATCGAGCAGAACAGGATGCCGAGCTTGCGGTACTCCTCCTTCAGGCCCTCGTAAACGGGCTCCTGGCGCCATACGCCCACGACGCCCGCCAGGTGCTCGCGCTCGGCCTGGGGGATGCCGAGGTCCTCGTACGTTTTCTTCATCTCCTCGGGCACGTCGTCCCAGCTGTTGAAGCGGCCGGCGGTCGGGGGGGAGTAGAGCACGAGGTCGTCGAGGTTCAAGCCGCTGAGGTCGGGGCCCCACGTCGGCACCGGCTTGCGTTCGTAGATCTCGAGCGCCTTGGAGCGCTTCTCGGCCATCCAGTCGGGCTCGCCCTTGATCTTCGAGAGCTCGCTCACGACCTCGCGCGAGATGCCATGACGCGCGTGCAGCTGGCCCTGCTCGTCCTCGACGATCGGGCTGGGCTTTGCAATCTTCGTGCGATCTAGCGTCGCCATTTGGCTCCCTCTACGAATCCTGTGCTGTGAACTAGGAATTGTATCGGGCTACGAGCCGCGTTCGAGTGCATTCAACGGACCCGGTGATGGCGGGGTGCGTGTCGTTCCCGTGAAGATCCAATCTAAACCGACCCGACCGGCCAGCTGTTGTCGCCGGTGACGGCGCCCTTAACCACCTTCAGGCCGAGCAGCGCGCACTTGCGCCGGGTGGCCGACACGGGGATGCCGAGCAGGTCGATCGCCCAGTCTGCGTCCAGCTTGCCGACGTCCTCCAGCGTCATGCCCATCAGCTCCTCCGAGGCCATCGACGCCGAGGCTTGCGAGATCGCGCAGCCGTGGCCGTGGAAACGCAGGTCCTCGATATGCCCGTCCCTGACCCTGATGTGCACGCCAAGCTCGTCGCCGCACAGCGGGTTGTGCTCGAGCGCCTCCATGTCGTGCGGGTCGAGCTCGCCGAAGTTGCGCGGACGCTTGTAGTGATCGAGGATGTAATCTCGGTAGAGGTCGTCCATTGGAATGTGTGGCTGGGCGCTTTGTCGAGTTTTGGATTAGCTGTCCGTTCGGGTCGGTCTTCTATAGCTCGAATATCTGGCGACCCGCGAGCAGCGCGTCGATCAGCGCATCTACGTCACTCGGCTCGTTGTATACGCCCACGCTCGCCCTGGCCGTAGCGGAGACGCCGAGGCAGCGCATCAGCGGTTGCGCGCAGTGGTGCCCGGCGCGAATGCACACTCCGCCGCGGTTTGCCAGCTCGGCTATGTCGTGCGCGTGCATGCCCTCGATCGTGAACGACACGAGCCCGCCGCGGTTCTCTGCCTCGGGGGGGCCCACGAAGCGCAGTCCGGGGACCGTCCGGAGGCGGTCGAGCATGTAGCCGGTCAACTCGCGCTCGTGCGCACGCACGCGCTCCATCCCGAGCGCTGCGAGGTAATCGACGGCTGCGCCCAAGCCGACCGCCTCGGCGATGGGCGGCGTGCCCGCCTCGAACTTGAACGGCAGCTCGTTCCAGGTGGCGCCGTCGAAGTCCACCGAGGCGATCATGTCGCCACCTGTCAGGAACGGCTGCATCTCCTCCAGGATCTCCGCCCGCCCGTGCAGCACTCCGATTCCGGTCGGCCCGAGCGCCTTGTGGCCGGTCCAGGCGTAGAAGTCGGCTCCGAGCGCCGCCGCATCCACGGGCATGTGTGGAACGGCTTGGGCGCCATCCACGAGCGACACCGCGCCCGCCGCACGCACGCGTGCGGTCATCTCCGCCACTGGCACGATCGTGCCGAGCACGTTCGACACGTGCGTGAACGCCACGAGCTTCACGTCGCCGCGCGCGAGCTCGCGGTCGAGCTGGTCGAGCGACAGCTCGCCGCGCCCGTCCACCTCTAGATAGCGCAGCTCGGCCCCGCGCTCGCGGCAGAGCTGCTGCCACGGCACGATGTTCGCGTGGTGCTCCATCTGAGTGCTCAGCACGGCGTCGCCGGGGCCGACGTTCGCCCGTCCCCAGGCATAGGCGACGAGGTTGATCGCCTCGGTGACGTTCTTCGTGAAGATCGTCGTGCGCGGCTCCCAGCCGGCGAAGGCGGCGATCCGCTGACGCGCGCCGTCGTACGCCGCGTCTGCCTCCTGCGCGAGCGCATACACCCCGCGATGCACATTCGCGTTGTGCTCGCTCATGTAGGCGGACACCGCGTCGATCACCGCGGAGGGCTTCTGCGATGTGGCGCCCGAGTCGAGGTACACGACTAGGCGTCCGTCGAAGCGGCGCGCGAGGATCGGGAAGTCGTCGCGCACGTCGAGGGCGAGGCTCGATGACCCATTGGTGGACGGCGCGCGAGTCGTGGAGGTGGATCTATTTTTTGTGTCAACTACCATAGTCGTAACGAAATGTAGATGCGATTGTAGGTTTACAAAGCGAAATAGCTCGTCTGCTTGTTTTGCGAATCGACTACCTGGCTGTCGCGTACGCCTCGATATCCTCGCGCGCCGCCGCCAGCTTCTTGGCGATCTTGGTGCGCACGAGCTCTTCTAGCGGCTCGTCGTCGAGCTGGCCCAGGACCGGCTCGAAGAAGCCCTCCACGAGCAGCCTTACTGCCGAAGGGCGGTCCAAGCCTCGGCTGGCCATATAGAAGATCGACGCCTCGTCGAGCTCGCCGACGGTCCCGCCGTGCGAAGCGGACACGTCGTCGGCGGAGACGAGCACCGAGGGGATCGCGTCGAGGCGCGCCTTAGGCGAGAGCATCATCGTGTGGATCTGCAGGTAGGTGTGCGTCTTCTGGGCGCCCGGGTCGATCTGGATCAAACCCTCGAAGCTCGCCCGGCTCGCGCCGGTCGCCGCCCCACGCCAATGGACGTCCCCGCCGGAGGGGCCCGTCTCGTGCAGGTCGACCGCAAACGTGTCGAGGTGCTCGTCTGCCTCGGTGAAGAACAGGCCCCTAAACGCCATGTCGCCACCCGGTTCGCTGACGGCCAGCTCGAGGTGGTGGCGCACGAGGTGGCCGCCGAGCAGGGCCGGCAGCCAGTGGCAGTAGGCGTCACGGCCGACCCCCACGAAGCGCGTGGA
>DASUDH010000212.1:0-2863 GCA_036275675.1 Solirubrobacteraceae bacterium
GGGGGGGCCGCGTAAGCGGCTCGGGCTGCTGTACTCCGCCTCGATCGTGCAGTAAGCCGGCTGTGAGCGTGTGAGGTCGCGACGCTGGCAGTAAGCGTCCGATCTGGTCGTGATCGGTCGCGAGGTGGGACCGTTGGGGGTTGTGGGGTGCGGTTGGCGTCTGTCGGTTGGTGCGCGAGCGCGTGGTGATTGCTCGGGCGGGCCTGGAGCGTCGTTTGTGGGCAGGCTGACGCGGGGGGTGGCGCCGGCGGTGGTCGTCGGGGGGTCGCGCCGGGCGGCGCGAGTCAGCCGGTGGGGGCGGGGAGTGCTTGCAGGCGCTCGAACGCGGCCGCGAGCTCGCCCGACCACGGCCAGTCGCGCGCGAGCCGCAGGATCTTCTGGCGGGCGTGGCGGGCGATCCGCCCAGCCTGGTGCAGCAGCCGGTAGCGCAGCCGCTTGAGCTCCCACGAGCGCGCATCATCCGCGAGGCACAGCTGTTTGGTCCAGGCGATCAGGTCCTGGGCGAGTTGCACCAGCCACAGCCACACCTGGTTGTGCGCGAAGGACTTAAACGGGAGGTTGCGAAGCCCGCAGTCCTTGCCTTGGCGGATCCGGTCCTCGACCCGGGCGTGGCCGCGATGGTCGAGATCGAGCTGAGGGATGTCCTCGCCTTCCTGGTCGGTGATGAACACCGACAGCCGGTAGCCGTCGTGATCGGCGAACGATTGCTGGTCGCCGTCTTTGAGCTCGGTGCGCCTGGCGATCAGCCGGCAGCGCTCCGGCCACGCCGACAGCTGCTCGACCTGGCCGGTGATCTCGCACACCTCCGAGTGCTCGCGGTCTGTCCCGTCTGCGCGGATCGCCTTCACCCACGAGCTTTCGGGCATCTGAATGATCGCTGCGAGCACCGGCTCGGTCAGATCGAACCCGAACGAGAAGCGCATGTTGCCCTCGCGGCAGTACACGCACAGCTCGTGCGTTGCGCCGGCGCCGTCGGCGCGCACCAGAATCTCCCCGTCGAGCGCCCGCTGGTCGAGCTGCTCGAGCGCGAGATCGAGCACCAGCTTGTGGTCAGCGGCGGTGTTCGAGCCGGAGTTCCCCGGCCGCAGCACCCCGGCCAGCGCCTCCTCGGAGTCATCCAGGTAGCAGAGCAGCGGATGATGACCGTAGCCGCCCTTGAAGTTGCCGTGCGCCTGCTCCTTGTCGGAGCGCGCGGTCGTGAGCGTCGCGTCGACGTCGATCACCGTCCGCTCCGCTCGCCCCTCCTCGCTCGCGGCCGTGCGCTCCGGCCGCGCCCCCAACCGCCACGCCCGCGACCGCGCGACCGCGACCGCCGCCCGCAACCGGGTAAGGCGCTGCTCGTCGATCGAGTCGAGCACCCGGAACGCCGTCGAATCCGACGCGACGTTCCCGTACAGGTCAAGCTGATCGCGCAGCGCCCCCAGGTCAGCCAGACAGTCGCCGCCGTCGGCGAGCATCACCGCCAAGTCGCGCAGCACCACTCCTGGGTCGTGCGCCGAGCGCCGCTTAGGCGTCACGACTTTATTACCGCTCGCTTTTGGGATTCGGGTGGATGTTGTGGAAGGCATGGCGCTCGATGTTGACGGCGGCGAGCGCGGCATCGGTGACCTTGATCTTGGTGGGGTAGTGGTTCTCGTCCAGGCGGGCGTAGACCTTCAGGCCGGTGCTTGTGGTGGTGGAGGCGATCAGGTTGATGATCGCTTGGTAGCTGGTCAGCGGCTTGCCGCGCCAGTTGATCGAGATGAAGCTGAACAGGCGATGCTCGATCCGGTTCCACTTCGAGGTGCCGGGCGGGTCGTGCAGCACCCGGATCGGGATCCCGATCAGGTCGGCGAGCTTCTGCAGCTCGACCTTCCACAGCCGCCCGCGCGGGCTGTTGGACCCACCCGAGTCGGCGGTGACCGTGAGGATCTTCGCGTCTGGGTAGCGGCTCTTGCCGAGGTGCTGCCACCAGGCGGCGATCGAGTTGGCCGCGAACTGGGCGGTGTCGGATGAGACGCCGACCGAGACCCACCCCTCGTTCAGCGCGACGTCGTAGATTCCGTACGGGCGCGCGTGGCCGCGCGCGTGGGAGGGGAAGTCGTGGGTGTTGACCTCGATCGGCTCTCCCTTGGGCGCCCACTCACGCCCGCCGTTCTTGAACTCGCCGACCAGCTCTTTCTTTTTCGTATCCACCGAGATGACCGGCTCCTTGGCGGCCAGCGCACCGGCAACGGTGTCGTTGATGTAGTGAAACTGCGCGTCGCGATCCGGGTGATCTTTCCCCTCGCGGGTCTTGTAGTTGCCCTGCATCGAGAACCCCATCCCGTGCAGCAGCCGCAGCACCGTGCGATCCACGAGCTCATGACCCAGCGCCCGCAGATCGCTCGCCAGATGCGCCGCGCTCTTGGAGCTCCATCGCACCGACACCCGCTCCGGATCGCCGACGGTGACCGGCTCAAGCAGCCCATCCAGCGCCTTCTCCACCCCGGGGTCGCGCTCAACCACCGACTGACGGCCCGCGCCCGGGCGGCGAACCCGCCCCGGTTCCCACTCCTCATCCGCCTCAAGGTCCCGCAACCCACGACGGACCGTCGTCTGCGCCATCCCGGTCACCCTGCACACCGCCGTCAGCCCGCCACGACCGTGCGAGCGTGCCTCCGATGCCGCCCACTGCCGTCGCTGGCGCTCATCCAAACAGCCCTTCATCGCTTCCCACCGCTGAGCGATTGCGTTCTCGTCAACCATGCCGACTGGTTCGACATTACGCCACCCGAACCTCCCGAAACCGAGCACTAATTAAATCGTGACCGCTTGGGCCAGCGCGACTGTATTTGCGGCCAACCGTCACGCTGCTGTGACACATCCGTGCGGCCGGGTAACG
>DASUDH010000213.1:0-3894 GCA_036275675.1 Solirubrobacteraceae bacterium
GTGTGGGGCCAGGAACGCAGTCCGCACAAGGAGTTCGTCGACTACTACGCGAGCGTGCTGAACGCTATCGGGCTGAAGGCGACCGAGAAGATCGTGGCCAGCGAACAGTATTACGCGACGGTCGGCAACCTCAGCCTCAAACCGCAGACGGGCTGGCTGTCCTTCAGCCAGGACTTCCCCAATCCGAACGACTTCTACCAGCTGCTCAACGCCAAGTCGATCCTGCCGAAGGAAAACCACAACCTCAGCCAGGTCAACGACCCGCACATCCAGAGCGAGCTGGCCGCGCTCGCGCCCGTGCCCTCCTCGCGGCTGGACTCGGTCTCCAGTCGCTGGCAGGCGCTCGACGAGTACACCGCCCAGAAGGCGTACATGGCTGCTTTCGGCTACGACGAGGCGCCCAAGTTCTTCTCCAAGAAGGTCGACTTCGGCGCGGCCGTGTTCCACCCGGTGTACGGCAACGACTGGAGCTCGCTGCAATTGAAATAAAGGCGGCGCCGTCGAAGGGAGGACGCCGCCGGGACCGGGCGGCGACCGGTGCGGTGGCGATGATGACGTCATGAAGGCCGTCGTGCGCAACCGGGTCGCGCTCGCGTTCGGGGCGCTGTTCGTGGCGATCGTCGCGCTGTGCCTGCTCGCGCCGCTCTACGCCCGCGACGTCGCCCACACCGGTCCGAACGACAACCACATAACCGAGGCGGTGAGCGTCGGGGGCAAACGGGTGGACGTCGTCTCGCCGACGGGCGTGCCGATCGGGCCGACCTGGAAAGGGCGCTTCCTGCTGGGCGCCGACTCAAACGGGCGCGACGTTGCGGTGCGGTTGCTCTACGGCGGGCGCAATTCCCTGGAGATCGGGGCGATCGCGACAGGCGTCACGATGCTGCTCGCGATCGTGCTGGGCACGCTCGCGGGCTACATGCGCGGTCTCACGGACGGGATGCTCTCGCGCCTGTTCGACCTCGTGTGGGCCTACCCTGCCGTGCTGCTCGGGGTGGCGCTCGGGGTGGCGCTCGCGGTCGGCGGGCTCGACCTCGGCCTGTTCACGCTGCACAGCGGCTCGCTGCTGCTGCCGGCATTCGTGATCGGGATCGTGTTCTTCCCGTACGTCGCCAAGCCGTTGCGCGGCCAGGCGCTGTCCCTTCGAGAGCGCGAGTTCGTCGACGCCGCGCGCGTCCAGGGACTCGGCCCCGTGCGAATCATGGCCGGCGAGATCCTGCCGAACCTGGCCTCTACGATCGTCGTGTTCGTACCGCTGATCGTGGCCAACGCGATCCTGCTGGAGGCTGGGCTCTCCTATCTCGGGGCGGGCGTGCAGGACCCGAACCCATCGTGGGGCACGATGATCGCGGACGGCATCCGCCTGATTCCGGGCGCCATCCATCTCGTGCTCGTGCCTGGGATCATGCTCGTGCTGACGGTGCTGTCGGTGAACGTGTTCGCGGACGGCGTGCGCGACGCGCTCGACCCGAAGGCGACCGATCGACGATCGATACCCCATTCGGGGCACGCGGCGGGATCGGCGATCGGCCAGCGGGGACGGTTCTGATGGTCGAGCCCGAGAGCTCTCTGCCATCCGCGGCCTGCATGGCAGCTCGCGGCGCGGTGAGGCCATGATGGCCGCTTTCGTGCTGCGCCGCCTCGCATCGCTCGTCGCGGCGCTACGGAGGCTGTCCTAGATGGTTTGGTTTCTCGCACGGCGCTTGGCCTCCCTCGTCGCGGTGCTGTTCGCGATCACGGTGCTCACGTTCCTGATCTTCCAGGCGATCCCGGGTGGCGACCCGGCGCTCAGGTTGGCGGGACGCCTCGCGAGCCCTCAGCAGGTGCGGGATGTGCGCAGGCAGTGGGGCTTTGAAAAGCCGATCTACGTGCAGTACGTAAAGACGATGGAGAAGGTGCTCGACGGGAGCGTGATCTCCTACACCCAGCAGATCAACGTGGAGCAGGAGATCGCCAGGGACCTGCCGGCGACGATCTCGCTGGCGCTCGGCGCGGGCGTGATCTGGCTCGTGCTGGGCGTGCTGCTCGGGCTGCTCGGCGCGGTGCACGCCGGACGGCTGCTCGACAGGGTGCTGACGGTGCTCGCGCTCACGGGCATCTCGATGCCGGTCTTCTTCCTCGGCGCGATCATGCTCTACTGGCTCGGCTACAAGTGGGGCGTGCTGCCGCTCGGCGGGTACGTCGCGCTCACGAACGATCCGTGGGGCTGGTTCACGCACATGCTGATGCCGTGGGTCGCGCTGTCGGTCGTCTCGATCGGGGTGTACTCGCGCGTGCTGCGCGCGAACGTGCTCGACGTGATGGGTGAGGACTACGTGCGCACCGCGCGCGCGAAGGGGCTGTCAGAGCGCCGCGTGCTGATCCATCACGTGCTGCGCAACTCGCTGATGGGGATCGTGACGCTGTGGGGCCTCGATTTCGCGTGGGTGATCGGCGGCGGGGCGATCCTCGTCGAGTCGGTGTTCAACCTCGGCGGCGTCGGTCAGTACGCGGCGCAGTCAATCGGTCGCCTGGACGTGCCGCCGGTGATGGTGATCACGATGCTCGTTGCCATCGCGGTGGTGGTGCTCAGTGCGATCGTGGACGTCGTCTACGCGGCGCTCGATCCGCGAGTCAGGCTGTCGTGACCCCGCACCCCGAAGGGCACACCCACGGGGCACACGGCAGGCTGCTCGACGTGCGCGACCTGGGCGTGTCGTTCGCTACGGCGGATGGGGAGGTGCGGGCCGTGGACGGCGTGTCGTTCGAGCTTCGACGCGGCGAGGTGCTCGCGATCGTCGGCGAGTCGGGCTCGGGCAAGTCGGTGTGCGCGATGACGCTGATGGGGCTCACGCGCGGCCCGAACGCCACGATCGCGGGCAGCGCGCTGCTCGAGGGCAGCGAGCTGATCGGAGCGTCCGAGGCACAGTTGCGGCGGATCAGGGGCGCGCGGCTTGCGATGGTGTTCCAGGAT
The DNA here is from genome assembly GCA_036275675.1 of Solirubrobacteraceae bacterium. Lineage (GTDB taxonomy): Bacteria > Actinomycetota > Thermoleophilia > Solirubrobacterales > Solirubrobacteraceae > Palsa-744. Next base: position 2,951 of record DASUDH010000213.1, read on the forward strand.
CCCCAGTCGTCGCTGAACCCGGTGCACCGCGTCGGCGACCAGATCGCCGAGCAGATCAGGGCGCACGAACCCCTTGTGTCGAAGGCGCAGGCGCTGGAACGCGCCGCCGCCTTGATGGAGCGCGTCGGCATCGGGCGGGCGGGCCCCGATCGTCGCGAGCGGGTGCGGTCCTATCCGCACGAGCTCTCGGGCGGGATGCGCCAGCGCGTGATGATCGCTATGGCGCTCTCGCTGGGTGCCAGGGTGCTGCTCGCCGACGAGCCGACGACCGCGCTCGACGTGACCGTGCAGGCGCAGATCCTCGCCCAGCTGAAGGAGTTGCGCGAGCAGGACGAGCTGAGCATCGTGCTCATCACGCACGATTTCGGCGTCGTCGCCGACATCGCCGACCGGATCGCCGTGATGCAAGCTGGGCGGATCGTGGAGCAGGGGACGGCCGAGGAAATCTTCTACAAGCCGCGACATCCACACACGCTCGGTCTGCTGCGGGCGCTGCGGCCGCCCGCTGTCCGCCGGCCGGTGCCCGCGCGAGGCGAGCCTCTGCCGCCCGCCCCCCTGTCCCTCCCGCACGACGACGAGCCTCTGCCGCCCGTCGTCCTGCCCCTCCCGCACGACGGCGAGCCTCTGCCGACCACTGCCCACAGCCTCTCGCAAGGCGAGCCTCTGCTCGTCGTGGAGGACTTGAAGGTGCGCTTCCCCGCGCGCGGTCGCCGCGCCGCGCCGACCCAGGCGCTCGGCGGCGTGTCGCTAACGGTCGCCGTGGGGGAGACGCTCGCGGTCGTGGGCGAGTCGGGTTGCGGCAAGACGACCCTGCTGCGCTCGATCGCGCGGCTGATCGAGCCGACGGAGGGGTCGATCACCCTGCAAGGCCAGGACCTCGCGCGGGCCCCCCGACGCAAGCTTGCCTCGCTGCGCAGAGAGCTCGGGATGGTGTTCCAGGACCC
>DASUDH010000214.1:0-5575 GCA_036275675.1 Solirubrobacteraceae bacterium
CCGTCCCGTAGGCCGACCCCTTCGCTTCGGCGTAGCGCTTCTCGATCACGGTGCCAAGACCGGAGGCCATCATCTGCGCGACGATCACATCGGGGACCTTCGTCGTCAGCGTGACTTCGTCGGGGCCGGTCTGGGCGATGCTCTTGATGTCGGCAACCCAGGCGGTGTAGAAGGTGCCGAGCTTGGGGTCGAGCTGGCGGCTCAGGCTGTAGACGACGTCGCCGACGGTCAGCGGACTGCCGTCCCAGAAGCGGACGCCCTGGCGGATCTTGAAGACAGTGGTGGTTGGGGTGGGGTGCGTCCAGCTGGTGGCGAGACCCGGCTGGAGCTTGAGGTCCGGTCCGGTCCGCAGCAGCGCGTCGCAGGTGTTGGAGAGGACGGTGTTCGCGGGCAGCGCGTAGGACTTCAGCGGGTCGAGCGAGGGGGGTTCGCCGTAGGGCTCGTCCCATGTCACCCGCGAGAGGAGTCTGGTCGCGGGTGGTGTCGTGGGGGTGATCGCGATGCCGGCTGGGTGGAACGGTTCTGCCGCCGAGCTCGACGTGGTCTTGGCTTTGCCTCCGCCGCAGCCCGACGCGACGGCGGCAGCCGCCAGCGCCAGCGCGAGCAGCGCGATCAAGCGTGCTGCGCGGACAGAGTGAACGGCAGAGCTCGCCGCGGTCGAGTCCATTCCCCAGCCTCCTCGTGTAGAACGACGATCATTTCACCCCTGTGGTTATCCTAACGTTTCCCCCGGAGGGCCAGCGTTCCCCCACGGAGGATGGTTCGAGCTGTCGCGATCACGCGCTCGACGTCCTCGACCGTGTGAGCTCCGGAGGTGACAGCCGGGTGAATCGGCGGCCATAGCACGCCGCCCGCGACCATCCCCAGCAGAAACGCGCGCGTGGCGTCCACGTCGCCACGGATGACATCGCGCCGGTTCTCGACGCGCTCGGCACCGAAGTGCACCTGCAGGATCGACGCCACGCCGGTGACGACCGCTCGGGCGCCGTGCGCGGCCAGCTCGTCGGCGAGGCCCGCTCGGAGCAGGCGCCCTGTCTCGTTGGCGCGCTCCAGGACCGGCTCGCTCTCGAGCACGTCGAGAACCGCCATGCCGGCCGCCACGGATAGCGGGTTCTCGGTGAACGTCCCGGATTGGAATATCTCCCGCTCGCCCGCCTCGGGGCCGAGCGCGGCCTCCATCAGCTCGGCCCGGCCGCCGAAGGCCGCGAGCGCCAGCCCTCCACCGATCGCCTTCCCGATCGCCGCCAGATCGGGGGTCACGTCGAGGTAGGCCGGGGCCCCGGCCAGGCCCATGCGATAGGCGCAGAGGACCTCGTCGAAGATCAGCAGGATCCCGTGCCGGGACGTGACGGCGCGCAGCGCCGAGACGAACGCCTTCGTGGCGGGCACCCCACCCCCGCTGGAGAACGCGACGGGCTCGACGATCACCGCCGCGAGCTCGTGAGCGTGCTCGGAGATGAGCTCGGCGGCGGCCTCGGGATCGTTGAACGGGAGCACGAGGACGCTCCTCTCGATGTTCGGAGTCAGCCCGCTGTAATCGGCGACGGTGCGCGGACGCCGATCGCTACCCGACGGCGAGCGCGAGTGACTAGACACCAGGAAGATGTCGTCCGACCCGTGGAAGGCGCCCTCGCACTTGGCGATCAGCGGGCGACCGGTGACGGCTCGCGCCACGCGGACGGCCGAGCGGGTCGCCTCCGAGCCCGTGTTGACGAAGCGCAGGCGCTCCAGGTAGGGCATGTGCCCGCGGATACGCTCCGCCAGCCGCAGCGAGAGCTCGGTCGGCAGCATCGGGTTGGTCATCAGCTCGAGCTGCTTGCGGATGGCTTCCAACACCACCGGGTGGCCGTGACCCAGCAGCATCGGCCCTGCTCCCATGAGCAGGTCCACATATTCGTTCCCGTCCACGTCGAGAGCGCGCGAGCCGCTCGCGGAGCGTATGAACAATGGGTACGGCGCATAGAACTTGGCCGCTCCGCTGACGCCGTTCGGGAGCACGTCGCGCGCGCGCTCCCAGAGCCGCGATGACCCGCGGCGTCCGGCACGGTAGCCGGCGTCGGTATCAGCCGACAGCCGGTCGGACCTCGTCGTGTCCTGATCGGGGCTCGTCGGATCCGCGATAGCAGCGGTTCCAGCGTTGGTGATGGTGCGTTTTTTTATCACATGCCGCCCGGTGAGATTATAGTTGCCTGGTTGAGGATCCTAAGCGCAGAGTCGGGATTCCGCCCGGTCACCGACGCGATCGGCCGATGCGGATAGGCGCGATCGTCCCCAACGACGGGTCCCTCCCGCGGCAGATCGGCCTGGGCAGGATGGCCGCGACCGCGGAGCGGGCCGGGGCCGCGAGCCTGTGGGTCAGCGACCACCTGCTGATGGTCGATGCGCCGACGTCGAGATATCCCTACAGCCCCGACGGACGCCAGACATGGAGCAACGAGATCGACTATCTCGAGGCGCTCGCGTGCTGCGCGTACATGGCCGCGACGACCCGCGACTGCCGGATCGGGACGGCGGTCCTCGTGCTCCCGCAGCGCAACGTGCTGGAGCTCGCCAAGGTCGCCGCCTCGATCGACCAGCTCAGCGGCGGGCGCCTCGTCCTGGGCGTGGGGGCCGGATGGAACGCCGCCGAGATGCAAGCCCTCGGCTACGGCTTCACAGATCGCGGCGGGCGCTTCGACGAGATGCTCGACGTGCTGTCCGACTGCTGGACGGGGCGCCCGTCTGCGTTCTCTGGCCGCTTCGTCGATGTACCCCCGGACATCGTCCTGCACCCGCGGCCCGTCAGCCCGTCCGGGCCTCCGCTGCTCGTCGGCGGTATGAGCGACCCGGCGTTGCGCCGCGCCGCACGCAGGGGGGCGGGCTGGATCGCGCTCGCCTCCGCGGAGTCCTTCGACGGCGAGGTCCTGCGCGAGCGGCTGCTCACCCTCGAGCGGCTGCGCCGCGACTACGGACGAGCCGGCCCCTTCGAGATGGTGCTCAAGCTGCACGCCTCCCCCAAGCTGGCCGACTCCCTGCCGGCGCTGGCGGTGCAGGCCCAGCGCCTCGGATTCGACGAGCTGGTCGTCGAGCCACCCTGGGAGCTCGGCAGCGACGCCGCCGGCGAAGCGATCGCGGCGGTACTCGCCGCGACGAGCTGAAGCAGCCAGCCGCACGCCGGGACCCGCCACCTGCGCCACCTTGGGCGCCGCAGGCGATCGAGACCGTCACGCAGATATGGCAAGCGGCGGCCCCGCCCAGCGCACTCCCTCATCCACCGGAAGGACCGCCAGCGCGTCCGACAGGCGCCCGCCGTCAGGCGTAGCCAGCTCGAAGTCGAGCTCGAGCGCCGGAATCAGGACGAAGCGACGAGTCAGGACCTGCGCGTGGGGTAGCGTCATGCGCTCGTGGTCGAGCTGGATGCCGTCCAGCATCAGGATGTCGATGTCGATCGCGCGCGGCCCGTGTCGGATACCGTCCGGCTCGCGTCCCAGCTCGCCCTCCAGGCGCTTGATGGCATCGAGCAGCTCGAGCGGCTCGAGTGCCGTCTCGACGAGTGCGCAAGCGTTCAGGAAGCTCGACTGGTCGAGCAGCTCCCCGACCGGATCGGTGTCGTAGACCGAGGACGTCGCCGTCACGCGCACGCCGGCGGAGGGGAGCGCATCGACGGCCGCTTGCAGATGGGCGCGGCGGTCGCCGACGTTCGATCCGAGGCCGAGCAGGCCGCTGCGCAGGGGCATCGCGGCGGAAGGCTATCGAGCGCTGAAACGCGCACAAGCTCCTTTCCGCGCTACCCCCTAGATAGTGGTAGAATAACCCACTATGGCATACATCGTTGCTCGCAACACCGGCGCGTGGGAGATACGCGAGTCGCACAGCACCGACGCGGGTCCTCGCAGCCGCACGCTGGCCAGTTTCAGGTCCCTGACGTCGGAGGTGATTGAACACGCGCAAGCGCGCTCGACTAAGCGGCTGGACCCGAGCGAGCTGCGCAAGGCCGCACATCGTGCGGGCGCTCCGGTGACAGCCGCACCCTCAGATCGCGCGGCTGGGGATCTGCTCGCCCAGCTGGCGGCGGGCCACAGGCCGCGACCGTTGCTTGCTCGCCTGCTGGCGAAAGCCCTGTCGGCAGATGGAAGTCAGCCGACGGACAACGCCGAGGCCGCCGCCGCCTGGATCGCGGCCTCACCAGCGCGGCGCGGAGAGACGCTGCGCGACCTGCTGCTGCTGGTGGACCATCTTCCACGAGCAAGAACACCGGAGCGTGCCCGCTTCCCACGCATCGCATCGCGGGCCGCATGAACGAGCCGAGCCTTCCCGAGAAGATCGTCGCGATTCACGAGCGGTTGACGCGGGTGAGGGTCCCCCATGCTTTCGGGGGTGCGCTGGCGCTCGCCTACTACGCCGAGCCTCGGGCAACGATCGACGTCGATCTAAATCTGTTCGTGGCTCCAAGCGCATACCCGGACGTCGAGCGCGAGCTGGCGAAGATCGGAGTTGGCGATGGTATAGAGCCGGAGATCGTAGAGCGCGACGGTCAGTGCCGTCTGCAATGGGGGAGCACGCCGATCGACCTGTTCTTCGCTTACGACGCGCTCCACGACGCCATGCGCCGCGCTGTTCGAAGCGAGCCGTTCGGCGAAACGAGGATCCCCGTCCTCGCCCCCGAGCACCTGCTCGTGTGCAAGGCGATCTTCAACCGGCCTAAGGACTGGCTGGACATCGAGCAGATGCTCGTGTGCGTCGAGGAGCTCGACATGGCCGAAGTGCGCACATGGCTTAACCGGATCGTGGGAACGGACGATCCACGCAGAGAACGCTTCGAGCGAGCCGTGGAGGCACTTTCAGCCGGCGGACCCTCTGCGCGGCAGGCGTAACCGGCCGCGCGCCGAAGGCGCGACCGTCAGGTCCTACTCGCCTCCCCCAGCGCCGCCTCGCGCAGCCCAAAGCGAGCGTGCAGACGCCGCAACGAGCGCGGCGCCCCCCACGTCAGCTCGCCGAGCCGCCCCATCAGCGCCGGCACGAGCAGCGCCCTGACGATCGTCGCGTCGATCGCCACCGCGAGCGGCGCCCCGACTCCGAGCTGCTTGACGAAAAAGATGTGGGACGTCGAGAAGGCGCCGAGCGCGACGCAGAACAGGAGCGCAGCGGCCGTCACCAGGCGCCCGGTGCGCTCGAGTCCGTAGGCGACCGCGTCGCGCGTCGCGAGACCGCCGTCGTGGGCCTCCTTGATGCGTCCGAACAGGAACACGCCATAGTCGGTGGAGAGCGCGAACGCGATGATGAACAGCAGCACGAGGTTGGACTCCTCGAGGCCTCCGATCGGAGTGAAGCCGAACAGCCCGCCGAGATGGCCGTCCTGGAAGATCAGCACGAGCAGCCCGCCCGCGACCGCCACCGTCAAGAGGTTCATCACGAGCGCGATCAGCGGCAAGATCAGCGAGCCGGTCATCAGGAACAGGAAGCCTCCGGTGACCACGGCGATGATCGCCAGCACGAGCGGCAGGTGGGCCGAGATCGCCGCCTTCTGGTCGACGAACCACGCGGTGGCCCCACCGACGAGCAGCGCCGGCGCCGGACCGATCGTACGCAACCGCTT
>DASUDH010000215.1:0-2996 GCA_036275675.1 Solirubrobacteraceae bacterium
GCTCCTGGTGCTGGCGCAGCCGGATCTCGGCAACTGCCTCACCCTGATCACGCTCACGTTCACGTTGCTGTTCCTGGCCGGCGGCCACGCACGGCACCTCGGCCTCATCGTGCTGGCCGCGCTGCCGCCGCTGGCGGTGGCGATCTGGGTCGCGCCGTATCGCCTGCGCCGCATCTTCGCGTTCATCGATCCGTGGTCGGATCCGCGCGGCAGCGGATTCCAGATCATCCAGTCGTGGCTCGCGTTCGGGAACGGCGGCATCCTCGGCGAGGGGATCGGCGCGTCGCGCCAGAAGCTCTTCTACCTGCCCGAGGCCCACACCGACTTCATCCTCGCCGTGATCGGCGAGGAGCTCGGCGTGGTGGGGGTGTGGGCGCTGCTGTTCCTCTACGGCCTGATCGCGTACGCCGGACTGCGCGCGGCGAAGGCCGCGCGCAGTCTCCACAGTGCGCTGATCGCGGTCGGGGTGACCTCGCTGATCGTCTCCCAGGCGACCCTCAACGTGTTCGCCGTGCTCGGCCTCGCGCCGCTCACGGGAGTGCCGCTGCCATTCGTCTCCTACGGGTCGAGCAGCCTGATCGTCACGCTCGCCGCGATGGGCCTCCTGTTGAACGTGGCCTCCGGCGGGACTGCGCACGTTCGCGCCGTGGCCCCGACACAGCGAAGGCGCTCGCGCGCCGGGGCCAAGGGTGGGGCCGGTGCCGCACGCGCCGAAACAGGAGCCGCGCGACGCGTGGCCGACGCCTCGGCGCGCGAACAGGCACGATGGGGTCGTGAGCGAAGCTCAGAAGAGGATCGTGATAGCCGCAGGGGGAACGGCCGGGCACGTGGCGCCGGCGCTCGCGGTGGCCGACGCGCTGCGCGCTGAGGGCGCCACAGTGACATTCATCGGTGGCGGGCGCGCCGAGGCGGAGCTCGTGCCCGAGGCGGGCTATCCGCTGCGCACCATCTCCACAGAAGGTCTCAGCCGGACCAGTCCGCTGCGTGCGGCCCTCGCCCTCGCTCGCGCCGTCCGGGCGATCGTGGACTCGCGCTCGTTGCTTGCAGAGCTCGGGCCGGACGCAGTCATGGGCGGCGGCGGGTACGTCGCCGGGCCCGTCGGGGTGGCGGCGCTCACACGACGCATCCCGCTCGTGCTCACCGAGGCCGACAGTCACCTCGGCCTGACTAACCGCGTTCTGGCCCCGTTCGCGCGGCGCGCGTGCCTCTCGTTCCCGATCGCGGGCCGGAGCGGATCGCGCTACCGGGTTACGGGCCGTCCGATCCCCGTCCCCGGCGCCGAGCGAGCGAGCGCGCGCGAGCGCTTCGGGATCGCTCCCGGAGAGCTGTGTGTGCTCGTCTTCGGCGGTTCGCTCGGCGCGCGCTCGATCAACCGGGCGGCGCTCGGCGCATTCTCCTCGGGCGCGTTTCACGTGCTGCACGTATGCGGTCGCCGAGATCATGGAGAGCTCTCTCAGCAACCGCTGCGGGCTGGATACGATCTGCGCGAGTACCTCGACATCGAGGCTTTCGCGGACGCGCTCGCCGCCTGCGACCTGGTCGTGGCGCGCGCCGGCGGGTCCGTGTTCGAGATCGCCGCCTACGGTCTCCCCGCGATCCTCGTGCCCTACCCGCATGCCTCTGCCGGCCACCAGAGTGCCAACGCGCGCTGGATGGCCGATGCGGGCGCCGCGATCGTGATCGCGGACGCGGAGCTGACCGCCACTCGACTCGCGCGCGAGGTGGCGCTGCTGCTTGCCAACCGCACCCGCCTGGCGGCGATGGCGAGCGCGTCGCGACGGCTTGCGCGTCCCGACGCCGCCCGCGAGATCGCCGCAGAGCTGTTGCAGGCCGCCACGCGATGACGATCTCCATCCGACCAAGCCGGCGCGAATCCCGACGGGATCGGCGCTCCCTCGGATAGGAGCGCGGGCGGTGAGCGAGACGACCGGGAGGATGTGGGAGGGGCGTCGTCTGCATTTCGTCGGTGTCGGGGGCTCCGGCATGAGCGGCTATGCCCGCGCCGCCCACGCGCTCGGCGCCACCGTGAGCGGGTCGGATAGGGCGCGGTCGTCCTATCTGGAGCGTCTGCGCGAGGAGGACGTGCTCGACGCGCGAATCGGCCACGATGCGGGCAACGTCCCTGAGGGGGACGACGTAGAGGTCGTCTACTCGAGCGCCGTCCCTGCGGAGAATCCGGAGCGGGTCGCGGCGCGCGAGCGGGGCCTGCCGGAGCGTCCCCGGGCCGAGTTGCTGGCAGAGCTGACGGCGCTGCGTCGGACGATCGCGGTCGCCGGGGCGCACGGCAAGACGACCACCGCGTCGATGATCGTCCACGTCCTGCGCGAGCTGGGTAGCGACCCGAGCTGGCTGGTGGGGAGCTCCGTGGGCGCCGGGCTCGCCAACTCGCACTGGGCCGCCGGCGAATGGCTCGTGGTGGAGGCCGACGAGTCCGACCGCTCGATGCTCAGTCTCGACGTCGAGATCGTGGTGCTCACGAACGTCGAGCTCGACCATCACGCGACGTTCGGGTCGCTCGCCGAGCTGCGAGAGGCCTACCGGGAGCTCCTGGCCGGCGCGCCGCAAGCGGTGATCTGGGACCGTCGGGATCTGCGCGCGCTGCGCGATGGTCCCGCCGTCTTCTACGACGTCTCCGAGCCGCTGACGAGCGATGAGGGCTCGACGTTCTCCTGGCGCGGCAGGCAGGTCTCGGTCTCGGCGCTTGGCGCGCACAACGCGCTGAACGCGGTTGCAGCGCTCGAGGTCGCTCGCCTGATCGGCGTCGACGCGACCGCTGCGATCGCCGGCTTCAAAGGTGCGGGCCGGCGCTTCGAGCGACTCGGGCGCACCGCGAGCGGAGCGGAGGTGGTCGACGACTATGCTCACCATCCGACCGAGGTGGCGGCGACGTTGAGCGCCGCTCGCACGCTTGGCCCCGAGCGGCTCGTGGCGGTATTCCAACCGCATCTGTACTCGCGCACGACGATGCTCGCGAGGGAGTTCGGGGCAGCCCTCGC
>DASUDH010000216.1:0-3148 GCA_036275675.1 Solirubrobacteraceae bacterium
GCGCGCGCGCGTTAACAATGCTCTCTTCGCGCGCGCGCGCGCGGGCACCCCCGAAGAGAACGACACGACATCGCCTGCCGCAGTCGCGCCCGAGCTGCGCAAGGAGATCGAGGCGCACATGGCGCTCTACCCGGACAGCCGCTCCGCCGCGCTGCCGGCGCTCGAGGCCGCTCAGCGTGTGCACGGCTGGTGCTCCCCCGAAGCGATCGAGCAGGTGGCGTCTGTGATGGGAGTCACGCCCGCCTATCTCGCGGCGGTAGCCACCTTCTACGACATGCTGGAGACCGAGCCGGTGGGCAAGCACAGCGTGTATGTGTGCACGAACATCTCGTGCTCGCTGCACGGCGCCGACGCCCTGTACGAGGCTGTGCGCGACGCGGCGGATGGGGATCCAGAATTCAACGTGCGCCCGTTCGAGTGCCTCGGCGCGTGCGACATCGCGCCGATGGCTTCAGTCGATGGTGTGTACGTAGGCCCGCTCACCACCGAGGACGTCCCGCGAATGCTCGAGGACGCGCGCGCCGGGCGCATCGTGCTGCCCGACAAGCAGCTCACCACCCGAGGCGTCGCCGACCAGCACGCCAACTCGCACGAGCTCCAGGAGGGCACCCCGTGACCGAGGCGCTGCTGTTCAAGAACATCGACGAGCCCGGTCTGAGCACGCTGGAGGTGTACGCGAAACGCGGCGGCTACGAGTCGCTGCGCAAGGCGCTCGCGATGTCCCCCGAGGCGGTGCTCGCCGAGCTCGAAGCCTCCGGGTTGCGCGGGCGCGGCGGCGCGGGCTTTGCGATGGGCAAGAAGGTGTCGTTCCTGCCGAAGGGGTCGATCGACAAGTACCTCGTGTGTAACGCGGACGAGTCCGAGCCGGGCACATTCAAGGACCGCGAATTGATGCAGAAGTCGCCGCACGTGCTGATCGAGGGGATCGTGATCGCCTCCTATGCGGCCGGCGCCACCCGCTCGTTCATCTACATCAGGGGGGAGTATGTCCACCAGGCCGACGTGCTCGACGCGGCGCTCGTCGAAGCGCGCGAGGCGGGGTACGTCGGCGAGGACATCCTGGGATCGGGGCACTCGCTCTCGCTCGTGGTGCACCGCGGCGCGGGCGCGTACATCTGCGGCGAGGAGACCGGATTGCTCGACTCGCTGGAAGGCAAGCGCGGCAACCCCCGCCTGAAGCCGCCGTTCCCTGCCAACCAGGGCCTCTACCAGGGACCGACGCTGATCAACAACGTCGAGACGCTCGCCACCGTCCCAGCGATCGTCGCAATGGGCGGGGAGCGGTACGCCAAGCTCGGCACCGAGACCTCCAAAGGCACGAAGCTCGTGTCTGTCTCAGGGCACGTGCAGCGACCAGGCAACTACGAGATCGAGCTGGGCATCCCCTCGCGGGAGATCGTGTACGGGCTCGCGGGAGGCCCCCCGCCCGGGCGCGAGGTCAAGTGCTGGTTCCCGGGCGGCTCCTCCGCCCCCGTGCTGACCGCCGACGATCTCGACCTGCCGTATGACTTCGACTCGCTGGCGAGGGCCGGCTCGATGCTCGGCTCCGGCGCGATCATCGTGGTGGACGACTCCACCCCGATCATCGACGTGGCGCTGAAGGTCGCGAAGTTCTACGCCCACGAGTCGTGCGGCAAGTGCACTCCCTGCCGCGAGGGCACCAACTGGACCGTGAAGATGCTCGAGCGGATCGACTCGGGCGAGGCCACCCCGATGGACATCGAGATCATGGCGTCGGTCCAGGAGCACATAATCGGCAACTGCCTGTGCGTGCTCGGCGACGCAATGGCGATGCCGATCGGCTCGATGATCGCCAAGTTCCGCGACGAGTTCGAGGCCCACATCGAGCAAGCCCGCGCGCACTCCGGCTTGGGGGCCAGCCCCGTGGCAGAAGGGGCTCTCGTATGACGAGGTTGTTTAAAGCGAAGGCCCGAAGGGCCGGAGCGGTTAACGGCGCCTGGAAGGCGCCGTTGGGTCTCAAAAGACGGGGCTGGATGCCCCGTCTCTCAGACCAAAATAACGGCGAGGTACTGCCGCATGCCTAGACCAAGCCCCAGATTCATCACCTTCACGATCGACGGCCGTGAGGTGAGAGCGCCCGAAAACGCGATGCTGGTGGACGCCGCCAAGCACGGTGACGTGGAGATCCCGGTCTTCTGCTACGAGCCCAAGCTGGGCCAGCCGGTCGGCGCGTGCCGCATGTGCCTGGTCGAAATCGAGGGCATCCCCAAGCTACAGACCGGCTGCTCCACGCCCGTGAAGGACGGCATGGTCGTCCACACCCAGTCCGAGCGCGTGAAGACCGCCCAGCAGGCGGTGGTGGAGTTCCTGCTCATCAACCACCCGCTCGACTGTCCCGTGTGCGACAAGGGCGGCGAGTGCCCGTTGCAGGACATCGCGTTCGGCTGGGGCTCGGGCGAATCGCGCTTCGTGGAGGAAAAGCGCCACTTCGTCAAGCCCCTGGAGCTCTCGCCGCTGATCGCGATCGACCGCGAGCGCTGCATCCTCTGTTACCGCTGCGTGCGTTTCAGCCAGGAGATCTCCGAGGACTACCAGCTCGTGCTGCTCGAGCGCGGCGCCCACTCCTACGTGTCGACGTTCGACGGCAACCCTTACGTGGCGCCGTTCAGCGGCAACATCGTCGAGCTGTGCCCGGTGGGCGCGCTCACCTCGCGGAGCTACCGCTTCCGAGCGAGGCCGTGGGACGTCGAGGACGCGGGCTCGGTGTGCACGCTGTGCCCGGCGCAGTGCAATGTGACACTGACGGTGCGCGACGAGCGCGTGCTGAGGGTGCTCGCGCGCGAGCACCCTGAGGTGGACGACGGCTGGCTGTGCGACAGGGGTCGCTTCGCCTACCCGCAGCTTGGCGAGGGACGCGTCACCGCGCCCATGATCCGCGACGGCGGCGAGCTGCGCCCCGTCTCCTGGGAGCGGGCGCTGGAAGAGGCCGCCGCCCACCTGCAGCGCGCGGGAGCGGGCGCCGGCGCGATCGCGGGCGGAGGGGCCACCAACGAGGAGGGCTTCCTGCTCGCGCGCCTGCTGCGCGAGGGCCTGAGCTCGCCGCACATCGACTCGCGCGTTGCGGGCGCCCTGCCGCTGGAGATGCACCGGGCGCTTGCCGACCCGAGCCTGCAGGCGAAGGTCAGCG
>DASUDH010000217.1:0-16375 GCA_036275675.1 Solirubrobacteraceae bacterium
GATCGTCGACAAGATCGATGGCATGGCCGCCGATCCGCTCAACCACCGCGTGATCGTCAGCCTCAACGAGGATACGAGCTCGCATCTGGCGACGATCACGCCGTCCACCGCCGGCGGCCAGCAGGTCGCGCTCTACACCTACTCGCCGGACCCGCGCGGCGCTTCCACGCCGACCGCCCTCCACACAGGTGGAGGGACCGACCAGGTGAGCGTCGACAGCGCCGGGAACATCCTGATCACGGCCTCGCACGCCGGTACGAAGACGGGTACCGCCGTCTTCAAGGTCGTCCTGACCCCGCCGAGCAGCCCGACCGGCACCGGCACGGCGACGCTGAGCCCGACCTTCCTCGACAATGCCGCTGCGGCCAACGGCAACACCGGGAGCGGCACTGTCAACCTCGCCCTCGGCGACGTCGACTCCGGCGCGATCGTCCCGCAGAGCAGCCCGCGCTTCGGGGGTAGCTATGTGGTCACCGACCAGACGGCACTGGAGCTTGTATTCGCGAACGACATCTTCAAGGGCACCGGGCTGACGGTGCTCAAGACCCAGTTCGGGCTCGACGACCTCCTGTGGGCGACCTCGGACGGCGGCACGCTGTACGTCGTCGACAAGGGCGCGACGTCTGTCCTGCCTGCCGTATCAGCCTCCGCGCTGTACAAGGTGACGGGCCCATTCGTCAAGAACACGGTGCTGGCCTCGAACGACGGCGTCGGCGACCAGGTTGTCACGGTGAATCTGACCAACGGCAAGCTGACGCCGTTCGTCCAACACCTGAACACGACCAAGGGCCTCGTCTACATAGACGCTTCGGGATCGCAGACTCAGCTGCCTCTGAATGGGAGCACCGAAAACCTCGCGTCGAGCTCGATCCCCGCGAAATCGAGTAAAGGCTCCAGTGATACTGGCCTGATCGTGGCCATCATCGTCGTCCTTCTTGCGTTGGGCGGCGGCTATTGGTTCGTGCGCAGCGGAAGGAGCGCCCGCTAGCTGTAGATCCAGAGAACGTGTCGTGTTTCCGCCTCGCACGCATCACAACCTCATGGGGAACTACAACTAGCAACCCCGGAGCGCTTCAATCGCCTGTTCAGAAGCTGGTCGCCGGCGCGCTCGTTTGTATCTGCGCGCCGCCGCTTGGGTCTCCCACGAAATACACCTGGAAGGGCACCGACGCTCCCGGTCCCACTTCCGGTAGGACCGCCCGTCCGGCTGCCACGATCTTCCCCGCCCTGCGGGCGACCGCATACACCACCACGTGCGCCTGCGCCACAGTCGATTTGTTCGTCACCGTCCCCGCCTCGCCCGCTTCGCCACCCGCTTCGCCTGTCGGCTTGGCGCTCGACACGCTCAGTTGTGGGACGATCCCACGCACCTGCGCAGCTTCGCCGACCCGCGCGCTCGCCGTGGCGGGGACCCCCGCCACCTGCACCTGGTCGTCCACCCACATCGTCTCTGCGCCGGGCATCAGCAGCGAGACCTTCGTTAGCGAGGGCTCCAGCCCGGGCTGGTTGTTCTGGAACAGCACGACCCCCTTCGCGTCGCGCACCGTTATCTCGATCGGCGCGTTCTCGAGCGCATGCCGGGAGGTGTTGCGCAGCTCCATCACGACCGCAGTCCCAACGCTTGAATGCACCACCGTGCTCTGGAGCACCTTCACGTCCGGGTTGTCCCTCGTCACGGACACCCCCTGCAGCGCCAGCTTCTGATGCTTGGCGTGCTTTTCCAGCTCGGTGCTCTTTTCCGCCGTCGACTGGCAGCCACAACACACCAGCGCGATCGACATCGCGCCAAGCGCGCTGGGGGCCATCCGCAACGCCCAACCCATCCCCCCCAAAAAACCCGCTCGCTCAGACCCCATGGCTCGCGTCCCCCGACGCCTGGCTCGGAGCCTCACCGGCGAGGGCCCCGCTCGCTCACCCGAACGCCCCGCTCACATACTCGCGCGTGCGCTGCTCGCGCGGGCGGTCGAACACCTGCTCGCTCGGCCCATACTCGACGAGCTCGCCGAGGTGCATGAACGCGACGTGGTCGGCCACCCGCATCGCCTGTTGCAGGTTGTGCGTAACGATCACGATCGCGACGCTCTCGCGCAACCCCACGATCAGCTCCTCGATCGTCGCCGTTGAGATCGGGTCGAGCGCCGAGCACGGCTCGTCCAGCAGCACCACCACCGGCTGCACCGCCAGCGCGCGCGCGATGCACAGGCGCTGCTGCTGGCCTCCCGACAGGCGCAGGGCGGGATGGTCGAGGTCCTGCGCCACCTCCTCGTACAGCCCGGCGCGCCGCAGCGCCCAGGTCACGGCCGGCTCGAGCTCCTTGCGCGGGCGCCGTTTGCGCCTGCCCCCAGGCCCGTGCTCCTCGCGCAGCGCATACGCCACGTTCTCGAAGATGCTCATCGGGAACGGGTTCGGCTGCTGGAAGACCATCGACACGCGCCTTCTCAAGGAGTTGACCTCGATCTCGCCCACCTCCTCGCCGTCGAGCGTGATCCGGCCCGCGCGCGCCGCGCCCGCCGTGATCTCGGTGAGGCGGTTGAGCGAGCGCAGCAGCGTCGTCTTGCCCGACCCCGACGCCCCGATCAGCGCGAGCACCTCGCCCTTGCGCACCGCCACGCTCACGTCGCGCACCACCCAGCGCTCGCCATAGGCCAACCACACCGATTCGATCCGCATCCGCTCGACCACCTGGCCCGCGGGCGCGCGCTCCACGCGTCTGCGCCGCTCATTCGCGACGAGCGCCTGCGGTTGAGCTCCGTTCGGTGGGGCGCTCACCACCGTCGGTGGGTCCTCCAGCGCGATGCGCCTTATGGGCGGGGGCATCAGCGGGTCCACGCCAGCCTCCTCCACATGCTCGGCCCGTCCTTCGCGCGCGCCGAGCTCAGGCGCATCACAATCACGTTCAGCGCCAGCACCATGACGAGCAGCACAAACGCCGCCGCGTACGCCTTCTCGTGGGCGTTGCCTTCGCCGGCGGGCGAGTTGTAGCGCACGTAGCTCGTCAGCGTCCCGCCCGTTCCGCGCAACGTCGACAGGCCCGACAGCCCGCCCGCGCCTTCGATGCGCAGCCCCGCGCCGAGCAGGATCACGACGATCGCAGTATCCCCGATGATCCGCCCGATCGCGAGCGTCACGCCGCTCGCGATGCTCGGCCTCACCGACGGCAGCAGCACGCGCCTGATCGTCGTCGCCTTCGTCTTGCCGAGCGCATAGGACGCCTCGCGCAGGTGCGCCGGCACCTGCATCAGCGCCTCGCGCGTCGACGTCACCACGAGCGGCAGCGCGATCAGCGACATCATCGCCCCCGCCGTCAGGAACGACTTGCCGAACACCGACCCGCCGGCCGAGGTCTGTGACAGGAACGCGAGCGCCGGCCTTGCGAACACCACCAGGCCGAACAACGCCAGCAGCACGCTCGGGGCGCCCGAGATCATCTCCACGCCCGACTCGACCGCGCGCGCGAGCGACGCGGGGCGCTGGTACTCGGACATCCATGTCGCCACCGCCACGCCCACCGGAGCGGCGATCGCGATCCCGATCGCCGTCAGCAGCAGCGTGCCCTCGATCGGGTCCAGAAAGCCACCCGATCCGGCCTGGCTCTGCGAGGGACTCGGCGACTGCAACAGCAGCTGCGGGCTCACATATGAGACGCCCTTCACGAACATGAACAGCACGATCGCGCCCGTCGCCAGGCACAACCCGATACCGACCGTCCAGCACAGCCCGAACGCGATCCGGTCCACGAGCGGCCAGCTCATCACCGAGTCGCGCTTGCCGGCCGAGCTCCGATCGGTCGGGCGCGACGCCCCCGCAGGTGGAGTCCTCGCTTGCCGGCCGAGCTCCGATCGGTCGCTCGCCATCGCTATGCCTGTATGCCGTAGCGCTTCATCGGCTGCTTCGCCGCCCAGCCGGCGAGTGACAGGAGCCCGCAGGAGACGAGCAGCACGGCCGTCATCGCATACAGCGTCTGCCCGAGCGGCGCCACCGACAAGCCGTCGATGTAGTCGATGATCGTCGCCGCCAGCGGCCTCACCGGCTCATACAGGAACGTGACCCCGTCGAGCGGATTGGGCGCGAAGCCGCGCGACCCACTCACCATCGAGAGCATGATCGACTCCCCGAGCGCCCTTGCGGCGGCGAGCACAGCGGCCGCCACGATCGCCGGGCGCACCGTGCGCAGCGACACATGCCAGATCGTGCGCCAGCGGTTCACCCCCAGCGCCGCCGAGCCCTCCGTCCACGAGCGCGGCACCGCCTCCAGCGCGCTCACGACGATCGCCACCATGATCGGCACGATCATCAGCGTCAGGATCAGCGTCGCCACGCTCAGGTTCGCGCCGGTCAGCTGCACCACGTACTCGACCGAGCGCTTGCGCGCCGTGGAGATCAGGTTGTGTTCGACCCACGGCGCGATCGCGAGGATCCCGATCAGCCCGTACACGACCGACGGAACCCCAGCCAGCAGCCGGATCACCGGGTCGATCACCGTGCGCACCGCCTTCGGCGCGAACTCCACGACGAACACCGCCGCGAAGATCGACACGACCATGCCGAGCACGACCGCCAGGCCCGACGTCAGGATCGTCCCCCAGATCAGCGGCCAGGCCCTGAAGTGGTAGACGTAGTGAGCCTTGTCCTTCGGGCCGTTGATCATCGCGCTCAGCTGCGTGTCCACGTCGCCGCCGGAGCCGAACCAGCCGAGCCCGTTGTGCGCGAACGACGGCCACGCTTTCGAGAAGACGGTGATCGCTATCAGCGCGATCACCACCAGCAACCCGACCGCCAGCGCCGCGTGCGCCAGCTCGACGCGCCGCTCGTGCGCCGCCGCGCCCGGCTGCCAGATGCCCGACAGCCGGGCTTTCACGCGCGCCTCCCACCCGGGTGTGCGGGTCGTGGGCTCCCCCTATCAGCGACCCCCCCACGCGCGCGTGGGGGGGTCGTCCTTGCGGCTAGTGGATCGGAATCCACTGGGAGGCGATGATTTTGCGCGCGATCGCGTTTTTCGAGCTCGTGATCCACGAGATGAACTTCGCGGTCGCCCCCCTCGGGACGCCTCGCGTGACCATCCAGAAGTTGCGCACGCCCTGGTATTGCCCTGACTTGGCGTTGCGCAGCGTGCAGGGAATGCCCTGGTAGCCGACCACGTTGACGCCACCCGTGAACGCGAACGACACGAAGCCGATCGCGTGTTCATCCACGTGCACCTTGTTCTGGACGAGGCCGTTGCTTTCCTCGGCGGCGGCGCTCTGGGAGATCTTCAAGCTCGGTCCAAGGAAGATGTTCTGAAAGGCGTCCTGCGTACCGGAGGAGGCGATGCGGTCGACGAGATCGATGGGGCCGGTCATTCTCGAGCCAGGCACTTCGCTCCATTCGCGCACGTTGCCTGTGAAGATCGCCTGGACCTGCTGCTGGTTGAGGTTGGAGATCGGGTTCCTCGGACTGGTGATGATGCAGATGCCGTCGCGCGCGATCTTCGTGAACACGAGCCCTTTCGGGTCCGAGCCGATGATCGGATCGCGCGAGACGTCGCCGATGTCGACGTGGCCGGTGTGCACGTCGTTGACGCCCGCGTCGGAGGTCCCCTGGCTGACTTTGGGGGTCGGCTGGTGCTTGGCTTTGTGATAGGCGGCGGCGAGCTGGGTCATCAGCGGGAAGACCGAGGTCGAGCCGTCGATCAGCAGCGCGCGCGCGCTCGCCGTGGCGGGCGCCGCGAGCGTGAGCGCGGCTGTCAGCGAGACGATCAGGGTGCGGGTCGTGCGCACGTCGGAGCTCCTTTGCTCTGGGTGGTCCGGCGGTTGTGGTCCGGCGGTTGCATCCGCCTTCGTGCAGGGATCGCCCAACAGGGCGTTGCGCGCCAGTGTCCAGGCAGCGGGCGCCCACACGGTGAACAGGACGTTTACAACTTGAGAAGAATTGGTGAACATCGCCGCGTCGCAACCGCGTCTCAACCTGAACTTCTCAAATCGTTCACAAGCCGCACCATCGTTGCGATCAGTCTGTGCGGGTCCGGCGCTGAAGCATGACTGACGAAGACACCCAATCCAAGCCCCCGCAGGGCAACGGTCGTCCCGCGGCGCCCGTCAGGCCGGCTAAGCGCGGGCAGGTGCGCTCGGGCTTGGCGCACAGGCGCAACCCGGCGCTCGTGCTGCTCGACGGCGTCGCGACGAACGCGCGGCGCGTGATCTTCCGCGATAAGATCGCGCTGTTCCTCGCGGTCGCCTCGGCCGCGCTGCTGATCACGTTCTTCTCGCTGCTCGGGGCGATCGGGCCGTCCAGCCACGGCTCGCAACTCCCGATCAGC
The DNA here is from genome assembly GCA_036275675.1 of Solirubrobacteraceae bacterium. GTDB lineage: Bacteria > Actinomycetota > Thermoleophilia > Solirubrobacterales > Solirubrobacteraceae > Palsa-744. The sequence continues at coordinate 6,296 of DASUDH010000217.1, forward strand.
CGCGTGCTGTCGCTCGCCCAGCACCGCCAGATCGCGACCGCCACGCTGCTCGACCACGACAGCCGCATCGAGATCACGATAAAGACGCCCGCCTCGCCGGCGGGCGGCGGGACGACGTTCAACACCTCCACGACAACCGCCGCCACGACCACAGCGGGCGCGGTCACATCCAGCGCCACGGCGCCCAAGCCGCTCGAATACTGGGCCGCTTATCCCTCCTCGGGCGTGCAAACCCAACAGCTCCTGCAGAGCCTCGCTCACTCCGGCGCGGCCGTCACCGTCGACCAGCAGTCGGGCAAGGCCCCGCGCGCGATCCTCGTGCAATTCCTGATCCCGATCGTGCTGCTCGTGTGCCTGTTTGCCCTGTTCATGCGCCTTGGAGCCGACGGCGGCGCGGGCGGCATCGCCGGGTTCTCCGAGTTCACCGGCAAGGGCAGGCGCAAAGGCAAGGGCACCACCCATCGCACGACGTTCGCCGACGTGGCCGGCGCGGGCGAGGCGGTCGCCGAGCTACGCGAGATCCGCGACTATCTCGCGGATCCCTCGCGCTATCTGAAGGTGGGCGCCGCCGCCCCCAAGGGCGTGCTGCTCGTCGGACCGCCCGGCACAGGCAAGACGCTGCTCGCCAAGGCAGTCGCCGGCGAGGCCGACGCGGCCTTCTTCTCGCTATCGGGCTCGGACTTCGTCGAGTCGCTCGTCGGCGTCGGCGCCGCGCGCGTGCGCGACCTGTTCCGCAAGGCGCGCAAGACGGCGCCCGCGATCATCTTCATCGACGAGTTCGACGCGGCCGGGCGCAAGCGCGGCGCAGGGATCGGGCAGGGCAACGACGAGCGCGAGCAGACGCTCAACGCGCTGCTCGTCGAGATGGACGGCTTCTCCGGCGACGGTGGCCTGGTCGTGATGGGCGCCACCAATCGTCCCGACATCCTCGATCCGGCGCTGCTGCGCCCCGGGCGCTTCGACCGGCAGGTCACGATCGATGTGCCCGACGTCCACGGCCGTCTTGAGATCCTGCACCTGCACGGCGAGGCGCGGCCGATGGCGCCGGACGCGTCGCTCGAGGAGATCGCCCACCAGACCCCCGGCTTCAGCGGGGCAGAGCTCGCCAACGTGATTAACGAGGCCGCGCTGCTGAGCGTGCGCGACGGGCGCGAGCTGATCGACCAGGCGACGCTCGAGGAGGCGATCGACCGCGTCGTCGCCGGTCCGGCCAAGAAGCACATCCTCACCCGCGAGGAGCGCTGGCTGATCTCGATCCACGAGGCCGCCCACGCGGTCGTCGCCGACGCGCTCGGCCAGGCGACCTCGACGCGCAAGCTGTCGATCCTCGCGCGCGGGCGCACGCTCGGGACGGCCGCGCACATGCTCACCGACCGCGACCAGCTGATCCAGTCCGAGCTCGACCTGCAGCAGCAGCTGATCGTGATCGTGTCCGGGACGGCGGGTGAGCGAATGGCGTTCGGCCACCTGTCGACGGGTGTGAGCGACGATCTGCACGCCGCCACAAGCCTAGCGCGCACGATGGTCACTTCGTTTGGCATGTCCGACGCACTCGGACCGGTCACGATCGGCGAGAAGGGCGGCGAGGTGTTTCTCGGCGCCTCGCTGCAGGACCTCGGCTCTGTGGGGCCCTCTACGCTCGATCTCATCGACCGCGAAGTGGAGCGGCTGGTGGGCGAGGCGGAGGCGAGGGCGGCAGCGGTCCTCGAGCGCAACTGGCAGGCCGTGGAAGAGACCGCGCACGCGCTGCTCGAGCAGGAGACGCTCTCCGGCGTCGCGCTCGACGCGGTGCTCTCCACTGTGCAGGAGATCGACCTGCGTGAGTTGCGTGACGTGAGGGCCCGGCGAACCCCCGAGCAGGACCCGGGGCGCGGATCTTGAGGTCCAGGGCGATTGGGGCTGGGGGCGCCTCGATCGGCTTTGATCCACGCCGCCGTCACCATCGCGCGAGGGCGGGATGGCTTTCGTTCCCACACCGACACCGACGCCCAAGGAGGCGAACATGCTAGAGCGCATCTCCCGCCACAGCGGCACGGCCGCGCTGGCGATATCGATCCTCGCGCTCGTCGGCTCGACCACCGGGCTGGCAAGCGCCGCGCGTCACGCCATCGCGAGCGCGATCGGCGGGCATCCCGTCAGCGTCAAGCCGCAGGCGAACGGCCTGCTGCTGCTCGGCCGCAACAAGCGGTTCCCCGCCTCGGCGATCCCGACCGTGAACAACGCAAGACATCTCGACGGCAAGACGCTCACCGATGTCGAACCGAGCTGCCAGCCCACGACCGTCGACCTCGGCACGTGGTGTGAGATGACCTCGTTCTACCCGCTCACGAACGCCCAGGCGGGCCAGAACAACTACTTCTGGGCGAGCCAGGCGTGCGTGCGCATGGGGGGCTACCTGCCCACCGCCGCGCAGTTGATCGGCGCCGCCAACCGCGTGAAGCTGGCCTCCACGATCCACGACTCACAGCTCAACTCGACGATCTCGCTCGACCCGAGCGTCGGCCTGAAGGACCTGCGCGAGATGAGCGCGACGCTCGTGACTACCGCCGCCGGCTCGGACGCCGCCGGCTCGGAGGGCGTCAGCGTCGGCTCGACCGGCAACCCGCGCACCGGCGAACCCAACCCGGTCCCGCTGCCGGCCGTGCCGGCCCCCTCGACGCTGCAATACGTGACGGTCTACTCGAACGGGACGAAGGGCGGCTTCGCGGGCTCCGAGCCCGTCTCGGCGCCCGAGAACTTCCGTTGCGCCTTCAACAAGGTCCCGGGCGCGAACTCCAACGCGAGCGGATAGCGTGGCGGATACGGGAGGACCGTTCACAGAATCGTTACGAGTCAGACGGTGGTGAGATGGACGATCTCAGTGTGACCGAGCCCGCTGCCGCAGGTGAGCTGGCGTCGGCCGTGACCCAGCCGATATCGGTCGTGACGACCGGGCAGTGCGCGCAGTGCGCCGCGCCGCTCGCGCACGACCAGCGCTATTGCCTGCATTGCGGCGAGCCCGGTCCGCACGTCAGTGGACCGCTGTCCGCCAAGCCCGCGGCGGAGAAACAGCCGCCCGTGCCACCCTTCCCGCCGGGGTCCACGCCCTCCGTGCTGGGGATTCCGGGCGCCCCGGTGGCCGCGCGCAACAACAGCGTCGCGCTGATCGCGGGCGTCGGCGTGCTGCTGCTCGCGATGGGCGTCGGCGTGCTCATCGGGCGAGCGAGCGCCGGCTCGGCGAAGGCGCCGCCCGCACAGGTGATCTCGCTCGGGGGGGCCGGTGCCGGGGCGGGCGCCGCGACCGCGCCAGCGACGACGACGACCGAAACGCCAGCCGCATCCTCGAAGAAGAAAGTAGCGAAAGCCAAGGAACCGGCGGGCACAGGCTCCTCGATCACCAAACCGGCGCCGCCGAGCGCGGCGCAGAACCTGCGCTCGGGGGGTAGCGGGCAGAGCTACGAGCAGCGCTCCAAGAACCTGCCGAACGTGGTCTCGACCGGATGACCGGCCCGGGTTCGGGACACGATCCGCCCTCGGATCTGCGCCGCCGCCGCGACCAGCTCGCCGAGCAGGTAGCCGAGCTGCACTGGAACCTCGGTGGGCTCGCGTATGAGATGGCGATCCGCGACCACTTCCGCCTCGACGTGCTCGTGCGCCGTGCCGCGATGCTGCAGGAGCGCGACGCGGAGCTCGCCGAGGTCGAGCGGCTGCTGCACATGCAGGAGAGCTCCGTCGCGGGGAGCTGCTCGAGCTGCGGCGCCGTGCGCAGCCGCGGCGCCGTGTTCTGCTGGCAGTGCGGCGCGAAAGTGATGGAGCGCTCGACCAACGGCGGCGAAGGCTCGCTTGGCCGGCCCGTCCAAGCGAGCCCGTGAACCTCGACCCGTTGCATCGCTGGGAGCAGCGCATCGGCGCGCTGCCGATGCCATCGCCGCTCGTGTGGATCGCGCTGGTCGCGGCTTTCCTGGGGTTCGGTGTGCTGATGGGGCGTGCCACCGGGCCGAACTCGCCCGCGGCGCTCGCGGCCAGGCGAGTGCCGCTGAAGCTGCTCGTCGCCGCCGCGCCCGCCATCGCGTCGAGCTCGACATCCCCGGCGACGCCGCCACCGTCGCCGGAAGCGGAAACGACCCCCGAAGCGCCGCCGGTCGCGCCCGCGGGCTCCTCGAAAAGCTCCAAGCAGCCGGCCGCGAGCGGCGCCTCCTCCTCGTCGGGGTCCTCGGGCGGCTCGCAGGAAACCTCGGCGAGCAAAGAAGGCTCCTCCTCGCAGGGCTCGAACAGCAAGCTCCCGGCGATCAAGCACGTGTTCGTCGTGATGCTCAGCGACGAGCCCTACGCGGCTGCGTTCGGGCCCTCTTCGCCCGCCCACTACCTGGCGGGGACGCTCGAGAAAAAAGGCGAGCTGCTCGTGCGCTACTACGCGGTCGCCCACGAAGAGCTGGCCAACGGGATCGCGCTGCTCAGCGGGCAGGGACCGACCGAAGCGACGGCCGCCAACTGCCCCACCTACGCCGACGTGTCATCGACGAGCGTCGTCGCCCACGGCCAGGTGCTCGGCAAGGGCTGCGTATATCCCGCCTCGACGAAGACGCTCGCGGGCCAGCTCACGGCCAAGCACCTCACCTGGAAGGCCTACGTCGAGGGGATCGGCGAAGGGACCGCCCGCCCGCCCGCCTGTGCCCACCCGGCGTCCGGCGCGGTCGATCAGAGCGCTGCCCTACCGGTCGGCCCGGGATACCAGACACTGCGCAACCCGTTCGTCTACTTCCACTCGATCCTCGGCTCCTCCGCGTGCGCCGCAGACGACGTCGGCATGGGCGCGCTGAAGGGCGACCTTGCAAGCGAGCGGCGCACCGCGAGCTTCTCCTATATCGCGCCCGGCCCGTGCGACGACGGCAGCGCCACGCCGTGCGCGCCCGGCAAGCAGGCCGGGATGACGGCAGCCGACGGCTTCCTGAAGAAGACCATCCCCGAGATCCTCGCCTCCAAGGCTTACAAGCACGGCGGCCTGCTCGCGATCACGGTCGACCAGGCTCCCGCGGGCGGCGAATTCGCCGATTCGAGCTCGTGCTGCGGGCAACCGCGCTTTCCCAACCTGCCGGCGCCGACCGGCGCGGCAGCGCTCGTACCGCAGGGGGGCGGCCAGGTGGGGTTGCTGCTGCTCTCGCCGTTCGTCAAAGGCGGTGGGCTCATCCAGGACACCTACGACCACTTCTCGCTGCTCGCCACGATCGAGCAGCTCTTCGGCCTGCCCAGGCTCGGCTATGCCGGCCTCTCCGAAGTGAAGCCGCTCAGCGCGTCGCTCTTCTCCGGCGGATAGCGCAAGCCGCCCACCGGCCGCAGCCGGCGGTTCGGCTGTCCCGGTCCCATGGCGAGCTCCTCGTACGTGACCGCCTCGCGGGTGCAGGCCGATCGGTGCAGGACCCACTCGAGCGCCAGCATGTGGTTGGGATGGTCCAGGTCCGAGGGGTGCAGGTCCAGGCGCAGGGTCGTCCCCGACACGAGCGCTCCTGCCCGCAGCAGCGCGGGTGAGAGCGCGCGGCGCAGCCGGCCCGAGCTCGACAGGGCGATCGGCGGTCCGAGCAGCTCTCGACGCTCGCTCCTCGGGCTTGCTCGTGTCCACGGCCTTCGCTGTGCCCAGGCCCCGCGCTCGCCGTCCACTGCGATCCGCGCCTTGGCGGGGTGGGCTCGGTGCAGGCCGAGCAGCGCAGCCCACCACTGGAAGCGGAGGACAAGCGTCCGGCGCAGGGCCGGGGTGTAGGCGTAGCCAGGCGCCACGAAGCCACGCGGCTCGATCCCGGCGAGCTTCAGCACGCGCCAGCCGGCGTCGACCGCGCGGCGCGTCTCGTGCGCGTCGAGCCCGACGAACTCGGTCTCGCGGTCGGTGCTCAGGGCGCGCAGCGTCTGGTAGGGACCGCGCCCTCGCTGCGAGCGCAGGTGCTGGAAGCCGTGCTGGGCGATCGCGTCGCCGCTGCGCTCGCGCTCGAGCAACCAGCTCACCATCTCCGGCGAGCGCTCCGCGAGCGGGTGCAGGTCGCGCGCAGGGATCACCAGCAGCGTGACGCAGCTCACGCCATGGTCGTCCAGCCAGTCGCGGATCAGCGCGCAACGCTCGAACGTGGCCGGCTCGATGTCGTGGAGCGCCACGGCGATCGTGCGGCGCGCGGCGCTCATGGTGCGAGGGGGGTTGGCGTGGTGGGGGGATCGTCCGCGCGTCTCGCTCGCGCGCCGAGCGGGTGGGCGCGGGACGTCCTATCCCGCGGCCGCGCCGGATGCTCCGAAGCGAGCTCTCCCGTCATGCGACCAGACTCTCGGTGTGGTTAGAGCAGCGGTAGCTGACGGCGAGCGCGCGCCGGTAGCCGGCGGCGAGGCGCTCGAGCGCCCGCTCCCAGGTGCGCTCGCGCACGGCGCTCAGCGCGGCTCGCGCCAGGCGCTCGCGCAGCAGCGGCGAGCCGGCGAGCTCGACCAGGGCGTCGGCCAGCTGCCCTGCGTCGGCTTCGCACAGCAGCCCGCTCACACGGTCCTCGACGAGCGCCAGCGGCCCGCCCGCGGCGACCGCGAGCACCGGCAATCCGGAGGCCTGGGCCTCGAGGATCACCTGGCCGAACGTATCGGTGGCGCTCGGGAACAGGAATATGTCGGCCGATGCATACACCCTGGGCAGCTCCGCTCCGTGCAGCCAGCCGAGGAAGGTCGCATGGGGGCCGACGCGCTCGCGCAGGCGCTCCTGCTCGGGACCACCCCCGGCGAGCACGAGCTGCAGGCGAGGGTCGCGCTCGCGCGCCTGAAGGAACGCGTCGGCGAGCAGCTCGGCGCCCTTCTCGCGCGTGATGCGCCCGGCGTAGAGCACGTTGACCCGACCCTCCGCGGCGGCCGCCCGAGCGGCGGCTCTCGTCCCGCTCATCGCCCCGGTCGCGCAGCTCGCCAGGTCCCGCGCCCAGCCCGCCCGCAGCGAGTCGTCCCGCAACGCGGGATCGAAGCGCGAGCTGTCGACGCCGCGGTCCCAGCGCAGCACCTTCCCGGGCGCCATCCCGATCGTGGCGAGCGCCTCGTCGGAGGCGGGGCTGGGGGAGAGCACCAGGTCGCAGGCGTCGTAGAAGGCGCCGACCGCCATGCCCATCGCCTCGGCCACGCGCGGCTCGCCGGAGCGCAGCTTCGCGTAGGCGGTGAGCTCGGTGTGGTAGCTGCCGATCAGCGGCAGTCCCAGCGCGCGGGCGAGCAGTGCGCCGGCGACACCGGCCGGGCCGGGAGAGCAGACGTGAAGCGCGTCGAAGGCGCCCTCCGCGAGCGTCTGCACCGCCGCCGAGAGGCTGGGCACGCCGACCCGCAGGCCAGGGTAGAACGGCACGTCGAGCTCGGCGACCGCGGACAGGCGCCGGTCGACGTCCGGGTCGGTCGCGATCACCTCGATCTCGAAGCCGGGCACACCGCGCCGGCGAATCTCCTCGATCGTGCGGGTCACCCCGTGCGTCGAGCCGATCCCATCGGCCAAGATCGCGACGCGCGGAGGATCGCCGTCGTCGCGGTGAGCATCGAGCTTGGCCTGCTCTTTGGCAAGGAACGCGGTCGCGGGCGCGTAGGGGATCACCGCGATGCAGCTCTCGAACAAGCCGGTGGCGGCGGCGCTCAGGTCGCCGTCCTCGCCGCCGGCCGGCGAGGACGTGCCTGTCGCACCCTCCTCGAGCTCACCCGTGGTGGCGCGCACGGCCCGCTCCACGGCGGCGCGCAGCTTGCGCTCGTGCAGGCGGCACGCGCGGCGGTAGAGATCGGAATGGCTGAAGCCATCCTCCTGCATGTACGCGATCAGACCGCGCTCGTCGAGGTGGTCGAGCTCGACAGCCGACAGCCACGCGCGCAGCAGGCAGCGGGCATCGGCGGGGGTCAGGTCCGCGCCGGTGGCGCCGTGACGCGCGTCGCCCTCGCGCAGCACGCGCTGCGCCATCGTCATCACGCGCCGCGGGTCGGGGGCGGACGGAGCCGTGTCGTGCTCACCGCGGCCGAGCGAGCGCGCGGCGAGCGCTATCGCCGAATGGGCCCACTTGGCGGCGCTGCCCTGCTTGCCTTTCGCGGTCACCCTGCCCGCGCGCATGTGCTCGAGGAACTCGGCCGGCGTGGCCGCCGCGGGCGCCTCGGTCCACGTGCGTCCGATGTCGATCCCCGCGTGATCGTCGCTGCCGCCGATGCCGGTGCCGTCGAGCGTGGCTACGTACATGGCGGCGGGACTGTTCAGCTCGCGCGCGCGTGAGCCGTTGCGGGTCTCCCAGATCCCGAACAGCTCGGCTAGCCGGCGGCGATGGCGCGCCGTCAAGGGCGCTCCGACCAGGTAGTAGGGGTGGGCCAGGGCGCAGGCGATCTCCTGGTCGTAGAGGTAGGCCGCGCACAGCTCGACGTCACCGCTGTTGGCCTGCAGCCACTCGTGGTCCTCAGGCGTTATCCCGTAGCAGAGGATGTGCACGGCCTGGGGCTCGCCGCGGAAGTGGGCGGTGAGCTCCTCGGAGACGAACACGTCGGGGCGGTCGGAGATGCTGAGCGCGCCCTCGATCGTGTCGTGATCGGTGATCGTCACGAAGTCCATCCCGCGACGCTTCGCCAGCTCGTAGACCTCCTCGGGGGGCGTAGCGCACTCCGGCAGGCCGAGCGCGCGTTGAACGCCGAGCTTGGACACCTCGGAGGCGGTCGAGTGACAGTGCATGTCGACCCGTGTCGTCGAATCGTGCTCGCTGGCTCGCGTGGGCAAGCTCTGGGTGTCGACCCGTATGGTCGAGCCGGTCATTTCAGATCCTCTCGATCTTTTCGCTTATATCGAAAGGTTCTCCCTGCAAAGAGGCAACTTGTGACCAGTCGGGGATTTTTGCGTGAAAGTGGTGTGAAGATCGAATGCGCCAATATGAGACAGCACCATGAGCGTTCGACCAGCTGAAGGGCAAGCATGAGTGGCGCCGAGATCGGACTTGCGCTTTCGGTCTTCCTCGCCTGCGCGGTCGAGGCGGTCGAGGCGCTGACGATCGTGCTCGCGGTCGGCACGACGCGCAGCTGGTCCTCGGCGATGACCGGAGTGGGCGCCGCCGCGCTCGCGCTCGCAGCGATCGTGGCCGCACTCGGGCCGGCGCTCACCTCGCTCCCGATCGACTTGCTGCGCGCGGTCGTGGGCGGGCTGCTCTTGGTATTCGGGTTGCAGTGGCTGCGCAAGGCGGTGCTGCGCTCGGCAGGCATCAGGGCGAAGCACGACGAGCTCGAGGCCTACCGCGAGGAGAGCGAGGCGGCGCGAGCCGCCGGTGACCAGCACGCCGGCTTTGACCGCTACTCGTTTACGATCTCCTTCAAGGGGGTCCTGCTCGAGGGAATCGAGGTCGTCTTCATCGTGCTCACGCTCGGCGCCAATCAGCACCGCATCGGGCTGGCCAGCGCTGCCGCGGGAGTGGCGGTGCTGCTGGTCGTGCTCGGTGGAGCCGCGGTCAGAGCGCCCCTGGCGAAGGCGCCGGAGAACACGATGAAGCTCGCCGTCGGCGTGATGCTCAGCTCGTTCGGGATCTTCTGGACCGCGGAGGGCTTCGGCGCGCACTGGCCGGGCGGCGATGCGGCGTTGCTCGCGATTGTCGCCTGCGTGCTCGCCGCGTCGTTCGTACTGACGGTCGTGCTCGCTCGCAGGATGCGGCCACCGTCCTCGGGGCAGGTCGAGCCGGTCTCGAGCTCGGCCGAGGGGGAGTCCCTGCCGACCCTGGGCTCCGAGATCGTCTGATCCGCAGTCCGATCGTTTGAGCGGTCAACTCTGCAGCGGCGCTTCGAGCAGCGCGGCCGTCCCCCAGTGACGCCGGCGACCAGGAGCGTCGGGATGATGCCCCGCCGCAGGACAAGCAGTGCGATGGCGGTGCCCGCGAGCACGGCGTATTGCCAGCTCTCGCCGATCGCCGCGGTCAGCGGCACGGCCGAGCAGGATGAACGAGAACGAGGGCGCGAACGCCACCAGCGCGGCGAACAGCCCGGCGGCGATGGTCCACGGATCGCGTGCCTCCCGGCGTCGCCGTCACCCCATAAGCTGTCGCCGCGATGCACGGCCCGATCTCCTACTTCCAGGCGATCATCCTCGGTCTGACCCAGGGTGTCGCC
>DASUDH010000218.1:0-9002 GCA_036275675.1 Solirubrobacteraceae bacterium
GGCGACGGCGAGACGGGCGCGGCGCTCGTCGACCACCCGGACGTGGACAAGGTCGCGTTCACGGGCTCCACTGCGGTCGGGCGCGAGATCGGCTCGAAGGCGGGCCGCGCGCTCAAGCGCGTGACGCTCGAGCTCGGCGGCAAGTCGCCCAACGTTATCCTGCCCGACGCCGACATCGACGCGGCCGTCAAGGGCGCCTATCAGGCGATCTACTTCAACTCGGGCCAGGCGTGCAACGCAGGCTCGCGGCTGTTCGTGCCGGCCGAGCGCTTCGACGAAGTCGTGGGGGCGCTGGCAGAGCGCGCCAAGGCGACCCGCCTTGGGGCGGGCCTCGACCCCGATACCCAGCTCGGGCCGCTCGTGTCAGCCGAGCAGCGCGACCGCGTGATGTCCTACATCGACGCCGGTCGCGCTCAGGGCGCGGAGCTGCTCGCGGGGGGCGCGCCGGCGCTCGCCGACAGCGGTGGCTGGTTCGTCGAGCCGACGCTCTTCAGCGCCACCTCGGACGAGCTGAGCATCGTGCGCGAGGAGATCTTCGGGCCGGTGCTCGTGGCCTCGCCGTACGACACGCTCGAGGAGGTTGCGCGCCGCGCGAACGACACCGAGTATGGACTCGCGGCGGGGGTGTGGACGCGCGATGTGGGCAAGGCGCATCGCCTGGCGGCGATGCTGCGCGCCGGGTCGGTATACATAAACCATTGGGGTGGGTCCGATCCGTCCGCGCCGTTCGGGGGCTTTAAGGCATCGGGTGTGGGGCGCGAGCACGGCCACGACGGGCTCGACGCCTACCTGGAGACGAAGACCGTCTGGACGGCGCTCGGCTGAGCCTGTCACACCGTCCCCTGACGCGAGCGAAGTGGGCTCGCTGTGCATTAGAGTCCTCGCTATGAGCGGGCACGGTCCGAAGCCCGGGAGCCTCGAGATATCGAGTGTGCTCGTCGACGGCGCCATCAGGGTCACCCTGGGGGGCGAGTTCGATCTGGCCTCCGCCCGTCGGATGGAAGAGCGCCTCGCCTCGATCGACGAGCAGGAGCCCTCGCGGGTGGTGGTCGATCTCGGCGGGCTCGCGTTCATCGACTCGAGCGGACTGCGAGTCCTGCTGCTCGCCGACGCGCGCGCTCGCGAGCACGGCTACGAGCTCGTGCTGCTGCCCGGCCAGGAGCCGGTGCAGCGGGTGTTCGAGGTTACGGGGGCGCTCGACGTGCTGCGCTTCGAGTTGTGAGGGTCCGTACGGGACCTTGAGCTCGATCGCAGAGCAGCGACCGCGACAGGCAAGCGGTGCAATCTCGACAGATGCCGCACGGCGCTGGGCGCCCGTGCTCGCGGGTGCGCTTACGGTGGTGCTGCTCGCGGCGACGCTCGAGATCGTGCTCGACGGGGCGGTCGGCCACTCGCCGCTGATTCCCAAGTCTCCTCAGATCGCCGGCTGGCTCGCGGGCATCGGCGAGCGCCTGGGCTTCCGCGTCTTCTTGATCGCGCTGCTCGCATATACCGGCGCGTATGGGGGCATCCTGCTGCTTGCGCGGCGCATCCCCGCGCGCTCGGCGATCGCGCTGGCAGTCGCTCTGCACGCGATCGTCCTCGCCGGACCGATCCTGCTGTCGACCGACGTGTTCAGCTATATCGCCTACGCGCGCATGGGGATCGTGCACGGCATCAACCCCTACGTACACGGGCCGATGTCGATCGTAGGCGACCCCGTCTACCACTACGTGGGCAAAGACTGGAAGACCGTCGCGACCGCCTACGGGCCGCTCTACACGCTGCTCTCCTATCCGCTGGGGCCGCTCGGCGTGACCGGGGCGCTGTGGGCGATGAAGTTGATGGCGCTGCTCGCGAGCGCCGGCACGCTCGTGTTGACATGGCGCTGTGCCCGCCTGCGCAAGCTCGACCCGAGGGTCGCATTGATCGCGGTCGGGGTGAACCCGCTGTACGTGATCTATGGACTCGGGGGCGCCCACAACGACCTGATCATGGCTCTGCTGATGATGGCCGCCGTCAGCCTCGCGCTCGCCCGGCGCGATGCCTATGCGGGAGCGGCGGTCCTGGGCGCTGCGCTCGTGAAGGCGACCGGGGTGGTGTTGCTGCCGTTCATGGTGCTCAGTCGCAGGCGGCTCGCGCCGGTCCTCGGCGCAGCCGCGGCGGCGCTCGCCGGAGCGCTCGTCGCCTACCTCGCGTTCGGCATCCACGGCGTGGATGTCGTCGCTGCGCTCAACCGAGACGCGGCGTTCGTGTCGACCGACAGCTTCCCGACCGAGATCGCGCACCTGTTCGGCAAGCCGGGGGTGTTCCCGGTCGACCACGACCTGCTCAAGGCGGGGCTCGTGCTGATCGTGTTGCACCTGCTGTGGCGGACGTGGCGCGGCTATGACTGGGTGGCGGCGTCCGGTTGGACGCTGCTCGCGATCTCGGTCACGAGCACGTGGCTGCTCGCCTGGTACACGCTCTGGTCGCTGCCGCTCGCCGCTGTGAGCCGCGACCGGCGCCTGCTCGTCGCGACGCTGGCGGTGCAGGCGCTGTTCATCATCCACCAGATCGCGCCCCTGCTGGCGCCCGTCTCGTGAGCAACCCTCCCACGGCATCCGACGGTGGCCGACCCGCGTGCCTGCCAGAGTGGGCCCGTCCGCGCGAGAGCGAGCTGCGCGCCATGGGTAGCCTGAGGCTCGCCGAGACGACGATCCTGGTCCTCGTCGGCGTGCTCTTGGCGGTGGCCACGGTCAACGACGTCGTGCGGCAGACGCATGTGAACCACCGCCTCGTCGCCGATCTGGGCACGTGGCGGACGATTACCGGCCACGACTACCGCAATCTGAAGGTTGAGCAGGATCTGAAGGGTCACACCACGCGCGACACCGTTTGCGGGAACGTCTCGCCGGGGGGTCCGGACGAACGCACGCAGGTGTGCCTGACGTTCGTGGGACCGGTGCTCTCCGGACGCCGCGCCGTGAGCGGCGGCTACTACCTGCCCGCACAGACCGTCGACGAGCGCAGCAGTCGCTACGCGTGCTTCGGCGCGCCCGCCCAAGCGGGCCTGTGCGGCCGCGCCGCGCCGCCCGCCGGTGCGGCGCTAGCCCCACCACTGCCGGCCGGCCGTCCGTGAGCGAATCCGCCCTCCAAGCCGCGGCCGGGCGGGAAAGCGAGGTGGTCGCAACGGGGACGCGGCGCATGAGCGTGCTGTCGAGCTGGTGGCCGCTTGTCGCGGTCACCGTGCTCGCGGCCGTCCTGCGCCTGGTCACGCTCGGCTCGCAGAGCCTCTGGTACGACGAGGCGTTCACTCCGGTGCACGTCCTGCGCGCCGGGCTCGGCGCGACGCTGCACAACGTCGTGCACACTGAGAACACGCCGCCGCTCTGGTATGTGCTCGAGTGGGTCATCTCACGCGTGCTTGGTAGTGGCGCGGTCGCCCTGCGGCTGCTGTCGGCGCTCGCCGGGATCGCGACGGTCCCCGTCGCGTGGGCGCTCGGCTGCGAGCTTGCGGGGCGCCGCGCGGCGATCGTCGCGGCGGCGCTCGTGGCGAGCAGCCCGCTGCTGGTGTGGTACTCGCAGGAGGCACGCGCCTATGGGCTGTTCGTGCTCACCGCGTCGCTTGCGATGCTGTGCTTCGTGCGCGCTCTGCACGAGCCGACGGTCAGACGTCTGGGAGCGTTTGCGCTCAGCGCTTCGCTTGCTCTGCTCACGCACTACTTCGCGGTGTTCCTGCTGATCGGAATGATGTCGTGGTTGGCTTGGAGCGCGCTGTCGGGCGCGTCGCGCGAGGGGCGCACGACGGGCGCACGCGCGGCTGGTCATGGTGCGGTCCTGCGCGTGCTGTGCGCAGCGGCGCTCCCGGTGCTCGTCGGAGCAGCCCTGATCCCCCTGATCCTGGCCCAGGGTGGGCACGGTACCCAGTGGATCGGGGAATGGGCGCTGTCGCGCCGCCTGGAAGCGATTCCGCAGTATTACCTGACGGGCTACACGGGGGCAGCCCTCGGTCACGGCGTGGAGCTGCTCGTCCTGGTCGCAATCCTCGCGGGATTCGGCTACGGGCTGTGGCGCACGCTGACCCCGCGTGAGGAGCGCGGGGCGCTGATCGCGCTGACGATCGCCGCGGCAGGAGTACTCGTCCCGATTGCGCTGGCACTGCTCGGCGCCGACTATCTCGCGCCGCGCAACCTGGTGGCGGCGATGGTCCCCGTGAGCGTTTTGCTGGCGATCGTGATGACCGCGCAGCGCAGCGGGCGGGTCGGCATCGGGTTCGCCGGACTGCTCGTGCTCGCGTTCCTTGCGCTCACCATCGACGTGAGCCTCAGCCCGCGCCTGCAGCGTGGCGACTGGGCGGGGGTCGCGAAGCTGCTGCGATTGGCGCCGCCAGACCGCGTGATCACGACGGTCGAGCTCGGCGCGGCGCCCCTGAAGTACTACCTGCCGTCGCTGCGCAACCTGGCGCGCGGATCGCGCGTGAGGGTGACTGAGATAGACGAGACCGGCTACGCTCCGCTGCGCAAGTCGGCGGGCAGCCTCCCGGCCCCCGGCTTTCATCTCTCAGAACGTCGCGACATTCACGGGTTGATCGTGTACCGCTTCACATCCAACGCGCCTGTCACGGTCTCAGAGCTAGCCCTGCGCCGGCACGTGATCACGCTCGCACATCCGGAGGTGCTCGTCCCCGTGTCGCCAACTGACAAACAGCTCTAGCTTTCACACCATGTCGTCGCAGATCGCGCAGACACTCAGCGAGGCGCAGGTGGCATTGGGGCGGGCCTGCGAGCGCCTGCTCTCGTTGCAGGAGGACTCCGGATGGTGGAGGGGGGAGCTGCAGACGAATGTCACGATGGACGCGGAGGACATGCTCCTGCGCGAGTTCCTCGGGATCAGGCGTGCGGCGGAGACAGAGCGCTCGGCCGCGTGGATCCGCTCGCAACAGCGGGCCGACGGCACGTGGGCGAATTTTCACGGCGGGCCGGGCGACCTGTCGACGACGATCGAGGCCTACTGGGCGCTGCGACTGGCGGGCGACGATCCCGAGCGGGAGCACATGCGCGCCGCGGCGAGCTTCGTCCGCGAGCAGGGCGGCATCGAGCGGGCGCGCGTGTTCACGCACGTGTGGCTCTCTCTGTTCGGCCTGTGGCCGTGGGAGCAGGTCCCGGCGCTGCCGCCGGAGATCGTGCTGCTGCCGTCGTGGGCGCCGCTGAACATCTACGACTTCGCGTGCTGGGCGCGCCAGACGATCGTGGCGCTGTCGCTCGTGATGGCCCATCGTCCGCAGCGCGAGCTCCCGTTCACCCTCGAGGAGCTGCACGGCTCCCAGCCGTGGACGCCGGCGCAAGTGGAAGGCCGGCGGGGGAGATGGCTCGTTCGCCTGGACCGCGTGCTGCGCGCCTACGAGCGCCGGCCGATACGCCCGCTGCGCCGGATCGCCGCGAGTAGGGCGGAGCGCTGGATCGTGCGCCGTCAAGAGGCCGACGGGTCATGGGGGGGCATCCAACCACCGTGGGTGTACTCGCTGATGGCGCTGCGTCTGAACGGCTACCCGCTCGACCACCCGGTGATGAGACGCGGGATCGAAGGCTTGAACGGGTTCATGGTGGAGGACCGTGACGATTCGCTCGGGGTCGGGGCGCCGGCGGGGGCGAGCCGTCGTCTGGAGGCATGCCTGTCACCCGTTTGGGATACGGCGCTGACGGTGATCGCGCTCAGCGACGCGGGTTTGCCGGGCGACCATCCCGCGCTTGTGCGCGCCGCCGAATGGCTGCTCGGCGAGGAGGTGACTACTCTCGGTGACTGGCGTGTCGCGAGGCCCCGGCTGAAACCGGGTGGATGGGCATTCGAGTTCGCCAACGACAACTACCCGGACGTCGACGACACGGCCGAGGTGATCCTCGCACTGCAGCGTGTGCAGCTCGAGCGCCCCGCCCGCGTGGAGCAGGCGATCGAGCGGGCGGTGAGCTGGACGAAGGGTATGCAGAGCCGTGGAGGGGGGTGGGGGGCGTTCGACGCCGACAATACGCGCGCGCTCGTGCGCGAGCTGCCGTTCCTGGACTTCGGCGAGGTCATCGACGAGCCGAGCGCGGACGTGACGGCGCACGCGGTCGAGATGCTCGCAGCGCTCGGCCAGGCCGCCGATCCGGTGGCCGTCGAGGCGGTGCGCTGGCTGATCGACCGCCAGGAGCCGGACGGCTCGTGGTTTGGGCGCTGGGGGGTCAACCACATCTATGGCACGGGGGCGGTCGTGCCCGCGCTGATCGCCGCGGGCATAGCGCCGTCGGATCCGTGCATAAGGGGTGCGGTGAGCTGGCTCGCAGAGCACCAGAACGGCGATGGGGGCTGGGGTGAGGACCCGCGCTCCTATGACAGCCCCGAGTGGGTCGGGCGAGGAGAGAGCACCGCCTCACAGACAGCCTGGGCGCTGCTGGCGTTGCACGCTGCCGGAGAGCAGCGCTCCGAGGCCGTCTCCAGGGGCGTGCAATGGCTCGTCGACACGCAGCGCGCGGACGGAAGCTGGGACGAGCCGCAGTACACGGGCACGGGCTTCCCGTCGGACTACTACATCAACTACCACCTATACCGCCTCACGTTCCCGGTGATGGCGCTCGGCCGCTGCCTGCCGGCACGGCGCGGATGATGCACGCCGCGCTGCTCGAGTTCTCGCCGCCCGCGATGCCCAATGCGCAGGCGATGATGGATCGGGCGGGCGGTGAGAACTTTCCCGTCGCTGCGCGTGTGCTCTCGCGACGGGACCGCCGCCATCTGCTCGCCATATACGGGTTCGCGCGTTTGGCGGACGAGCTCGGCGACGAGCTGGAGGGAGACCGGCTCGCGGCGCTCGACTGGCTGGAGCAAGAGCTCGACCGCGCATACGCCGGCGACGCTCGCCATCACCTGCTGCTGCGTCTGCAGGCCACGCTCGCCGAGCACGACCTGCCGCGCGAGCCGCTGCTGCGCCTGATCGACGCCAACCGCCTCGACCAGCGCGTCACCCGCTATGAGACCTGGGAGCAACTGCGGGCATACTGCGATTTGTCCGCCAACCCTGTCGGCGAGCTGGTGCTGTGCGTGTTCGGGCTGGCGAGCCCCGAGCGGATCGCCCTGTCAAACCGTGTGTGCACCGCGTTGCAGCTGACCGAGCACCTGCAGGATGTCGGAGAGGACCTGCGGCGCGATCGCGTGTACCTGCCGGCGGAGGATCTCGCGCGCTTCGGCTGCTCGCACGAAGCGCTCGCCCGACTCGGTTCGCGTCGCGGTTTGGACTTGGATATGGATTTGTGGGGCGTTCTTCCTGGATCCACGGGGCTGAATGAGGACGGACGCCAGGCGGAGCGATTGCGCGATGCGATCTCGTTCGAGACGGCGCGCGCGCGCGAGCTGCTCGCCGCGGGAGCGCCACTCGTGGCGAGCATCCATGGACGTCCGAAGCTCGCGGTGGCGGCGTTCGTGGCCGGCGGGCGCGCCGCGCTCGATGCGATCGAACGAGTCGGCTTCGACGTGCTCGGCGGCGTGCGGCGGGCAAGCCGGCCAGGACGCCTGCGCGCGCTCGCGAGCGTGCTCGCGGAGAGCCGAGCGTGAACGTCCCGGACGCGTATGAGCACTGCGAGTCGCTGACACAGGCGGCGGCCGCCAACTTCTACTACGGAATCCGCATGCTCCAGTGCGAGAAGCGGCGCGCGACCTGCGCCGTGTATGCGTTTGCGCGGCGGGTGGACGACATCGGCGATGGCAGGATCGATGCGGGCGAGAAGCTCGAGCTGCTCGACGCCGCCGGACGGGAGCTAGAGGGCCTGTCGACTTCGAGCTTCGATCCGGTGATCGTGGCACTGGCCGATGCGCAGGCGCGCTTCTCGCTGCCGGTCGACGCCCTGGAGGATCTGATCGCGGGTGTACGGATGGACGTCACCGGCACCGCCTACGAGCGCTTCGAGGATCTGCTCTGCTACTGCCGCCGGGTGGCGGGGTCGATCGGGCGGCTGTGCCTGGCGATCTTCGGTGCGCGCGAGCAGCAACGCGCGCGCGAACTGGCCGACGATCTCGGTGTGGCGATGCAGCTTACGAACATCCTGCGCGATCTGCGCGAGGATTCCGAGAACGGCCGCGTGTACCTGCCGCGCGAGGATCTCGTGCGCTACCACCTGAGCACGGACGGGCGCTTCGAGGGGGAGGAGGGGCAGCTCGATGCGCTCATGCGCTTCCAGGCGCAGCGCGCGCACGAATGGTTCGATCGCGGGATGGAGCTCGTGCCGCTGCTCGATCTGCGCAGCAGGGCGTGCGTGCTCGCGATGACGGGCATCTACCGTCGCGTGCTCGCTCGGATCGAGGCCAACCCCGAGCTGGCGCGCCAGGTCCGGGTCTCGCTGCCGATCTGGGAGAAGGCGTGGGTGGCGACTCTCAGCATGCTCACCGCCGTGAGGTGAGCGGACGGGGCGTGATCGTTCTCGGTGGCGGTCTCGCCGGGATCACGGCGGCGCTCGATTGCGCGCAGGGCGCCGCGCACGTGACACTGCTGGAGGTGAGACCGCGGCTCGGAGGGGCGGCGTACTCGTACGAGCGCGACGGCCTGCGACTCGACAACGGCCAGCACGTGTTCCTGCGCTGCTGCACCGCCTATCGCGCGCTGCTGCTGCGGCTCGGCAGCGAGCGGCGCGTGAAGATCCAGCCGCGCCTTGAGATCCCGGTCCTGTGCCCGCGAGGAAAGAGCGCGATGCTGCGGCGCGGTGGCCTCCCGGCGCCACTGCACCTCGCCGGCGCGCTCGCGCGCTACCCCCATCTCACGATTGGGCAGCGTTTGCGCGCCGCTCGCGCGGCTCGCGCGCTCGCGCGGCTGGACCCGCAGACTGCGCTCGAGCGGGAGCGGCTCGAGGGTACGACGCTCGGCGACTGGCTGGGCGAGCACGGTCAGGACGAGGCGGCGGTGATGGCCCTGTGGGACCTGATCGCGCTGCCGACGCTGAACCTCCCCGCTGCGCGCGGCTCGCTCGCGCTCGGCGCGTTCGTGTTGCGCACAGGTCTGCTCGAGCGCAACGATGCGGGTG
>DASUDH010000219.1:0-3249 GCA_036275675.1 Solirubrobacteraceae bacterium
CCGCGGCGAGCGTGGGTGCGGATCTGCCCGGAGATCCGGGATAGGTTCCGACGCGCAGGACACGGGAAGCCGCGAGGGCGGCCGGCGCACCGGCAACCGCCGCCACTTAGACCGCCCCGATCACCCAAGGGCTCGCGCGGCGCGTCAGGCATCGCACCCGCAGTCCGACGCGCATCTCCACTCCGCTCAGGGACGGGCGCCAACCTGCACCCTGGTGCCGTCGGAGTCGAACAATCCCTCGACGGAGAAGTACCGCTCGCCGGTGTCGTAGCAGAACGTCAGCACGGTGCTGCCGTCCGGGATCTCCGGCAGCTTCTGCGCGACCGCGGCGAGCGACGCGCCCGACGACGGGCCGACGAAGATGCCCTCCTCGCGCGCCGCCCGCACCGCGTAGGCGTAGCCGTCCTCCTCGGTGACCTGGATCGCGCCGTCGAGTGTGCCGGTGTGCAGGTTGGTGGGCACGAAGCCCGCGCCGATGCCCTGGAGGCGGTGCGGGCCCGGCTCGCCGCCGCTGATCACCGGCGACTTGGTCGGCTCGACGGCGAAGGTCTGCAGGGTCGGGAAGCGCTCCTTGAGCGCCTCGCTGACGCCCGTGATGTGGCCGCCGGTGCC
The DNA here is from genome assembly GCA_036275675.1 of Solirubrobacteraceae bacterium. Taxonomy (GTDB): domain Bacteria; phylum Actinomycetota; class Thermoleophilia; order Solirubrobacterales; family Solirubrobacteraceae; genus Palsa-744. The sequence goes on from DASUDH010000219.1 coordinate 613, forward strand.
GACACCGGTGATGAGGAAGTCCACGCCGTCGGGGAAGTCGCGGAGGATCTCCCCGGCGGTCGCCTCGCGGTGGATCGCCGGGTTGGCCGGGTTCTCGAACTGCTGCGGTATCCAGGCGCCGTCGATCTGCGCGACGAGCTCGTTGGCGCGGGCGATCGCCGCCTTCATCCCGCCTTCCCGTGGCGTCAGCTCGAGCTGGGCGCCGTAGGCGGCCATCAGGCGCCGGCGCTCCAGCGACATCGACTCCGGCATGACGAGGATCAGGCGGTATCCGCGGACTGCGGCGACGATCGCCAGGCCGATGCCGGTGTTGCCGGACGTCGGCTCGATGATCGTGCTGCCCGACCCGAGGATGCCGCGGCGCTCGGCGTCATCGACCATCGATAGGCCGATCCGGTCCTTGATCGACCCGCCGGGGTTCGCCCGCTCGGCCTTCATCCACACCTCCACCCCCGGGCGGTCCGCGTAGAGGCGGTTGATGCGGATGTGAGGGGTGTCACCGATGGTCTCGAGGATGCTCGCGGCCTTCACGCTGCCTCCAGCTCCTAGATGTTGAACTCGAGCGGTTCGTCGTCGCGGATCGCCCGGTCGACGCGCGCGGTGGGCGTCACGACCGAATGGGCCGGGACGCTCCGCGTCAGCCAGACGTTGCCGCCGATCCGGCTGCCGTCGCCGATCACGGCGTCGCCGCCGAGGATCGTCGCGTTTGCGTAGATCACAACGTCGTCGCCGATCGTCGGATGGCGCTTGGTGTGTGCCATGCGCTTCTCGACGCTCAACGCCCCGAGCGTGACGCCCTGATAGAGCTTGACGCGGTCCCCCAGCACGGCGGTCTCGCCGATGACGATGCCGGTGCCGTGGTCGATCGCGAACGACGCGCCGATGCGCGCGGCCGGGTGGATGTCGACGCCGGTGTCGCGGTGAGCGATCTCGGTGAGCACGCGCGGCACCAGCGGCACCTCGCAACCCTGGAGCTGGTGCGCGAGCCGGTAGACGGCGGTGGCGAAGAAGCCCGGGTAGGCGAGGATCACCTCATCGACGGAATGCGCGGCCGGATCTCCGTCCAAGATCGCCTGGGCGTCGAGCAGCAGCGCGGCGCGGATGTCCGGTAGGGCGGTGAAGAAGCGCGCGACCACGTCGTCGGGATCCGCGCAGTGCGCCTCGGGCAGGCGCAGGGCGTCGATGAGCAGCGTCCGCAGGGCGTCGAGCTCGTCAGCGACCGCGCCGGCGCGGCAGCCCACCTCGGCGGCGAAGTGCGGGAACAGCAGCTCGAGCGCCCGGTGGATGAAGTCCTCCGCGAGCACGCGGAGCCGCGGCGGCAGGGCGTAGTCCTCGCGCTCGCGGGCGAGCTGCTCGAGGAAGGCGGCGGTGCCGTCGCGCTCGGGGGCGAGGGCCATGCGTTGACAGTAGCGCGCCCCCGCCGCCGCCCCCGGAGGGCTCCTGAGATCATGCGCGCGTGAGCGCGAACGGCGTCTACGTCGTGGGGAACGGCCCGGCCACCGGCAAGTCCGCCGTCGCGCTCGGGTTGCATGATCCCGGCCGCCGCGGGCCGCATCGGCGCTCGGCCCGCTCTACCTCGTGCTGACGACGCCGGCGAACTGCGTGGCGACGTCAGATAGGGCGCGCGAGAACGAGAGACTGTTCTTCAAGCTCCCGCTTGACCGGATCGTCATCCACCCGACGTTCTGGTATCGCTGGGTCACGCCGTGGCTCAACGGTTACCCACAGGCGAATGTCGCACCCGCCCCGCCGCTGAGTTTGTGCCCTTCGATCCGACGCGCTACGTTGAGCTGATCGACTTGCCACAGGCGCACCTTGAGTATCTGCGCAAGACGAAGGAGGAAGGGAAGCGGCCGCTGAGGTTTGGTCACATCCTGCACGTGCTCGTCGCCGGGCCGATCGAAACGGACGGATTGAGGATCATCTCGTGGGAGCAACAGGCTCGAACGTGAATGGCGAGCCGCGCTTGGCGAGCAGCCGGTCGATGGTTCGCCGTTGCCATGGGCGAGTCGGAGATTGTGGGAGCGTCGCGGAGCGGCGATACTCGTCGCGGCGATCTAACTGGAGGGATTGGCAATGGCCTTTGCGTTTGTCCAGGATTTCCCATCGGGGGCCGACGAAACCAGCACCTCGAACTACGACGCGATTCACAGCGCGATCATGGCGAAGGCGACTGATCCGGCCGGACTCATCATCCACACAGCGGGATTCGCCGGCGACGGATTTCGGATCTTTGAGGTCTGGGAGTCGCGGGAGCAGTGCGAGAAGTTCATGACCGAGGTGGTGATGCCAACGGTCATGGAGGTCACGCGAGGCAACCCCGGCGCGCCGCCGGCGACGACGACCTACGAGCTGCACAACATGCTTCGGGCCTAGGACTCACGAACGGCGCCGGGGGATCACCCAAGCCCCCGGTCGAACAACCCGTCGCGGAGCATCCGGGCGCGACTCTGCGTGCGCGGCCCGGATCTCCGCCGCGATCGTGTCTGCGTTTGGACGGTCTGAGACAGCTCGAGCGCTTCGGCGATGAGAGGTGGCCGGGAGTGGATAGGGTGAACGCGGCACCGACGATCGCCTCCAGCCGGCCTTGAGCGGCGAGGGCCCTGCTGAGGCGAAACTCGGGGCTGGCTCGTTGTT
>DASUDH010000220.1:0-2401 GCA_036275675.1 Solirubrobacteraceae bacterium
GTCCCTGCCGTACCGAGCGCGATGCGAATCACCGAAGCAGTGCATGGGACGCTCCGCGCAACGTAGTACTTCGAGTTCCGGACCTTGCACTAAGGTCCTGCGGGGCGACAAGCGCAATGCAGGAATCCCTGCCCACAATCTGAGGTCGAGCGCATGGCCCGAGCAATCGCCGTTGGCGTGATCGGCGAGTTCAATCCGGAGTTCCCGCCCCACGTGGCGACAGACGCCGCGCTGGGGCACGCTGCCGAGGCGCTGGGGGTCGAGGTCGACATCCGCTGGCTGAGCACTTTGGAGCTAGAGAATCTTCCCACCGCTGAGCTCGCTAGCCATGATGCTCTGTGGTGCGCGCCTGGCAGTCCGTACCGCAGCCTGGACGGTGCGCTACGAGCGATCCGTGTCGCGCGCGAGTCAGATTGGCCATTCCTCGGGACGTGCGGTGGCTTCCAGCACGTAGTGATCGAGTATGCACGCAACGTTCTCGGTTTCGAGGATGCGCAGCACGCCGAGTACGACCCATACGCTTCTGAGTTGTTTATCTCAGCCCTATCGTGCTCGCTCGTCGGCCAGACCATGAGCGTCCAGCTCGCGCCTGGCTCACGCGCCGCCGACTTCTACGGCAAAAGCAACGTCTCTGAGCAGTACTACTGCAACTTCGGCCTGAACCCAGAGCACCAGGAGCGCCTGCACAATGGCGGCCTGCGTGTTGTCGGCACCGATCAGGACGGCGAGGCACGCGTAGTCGAGCTACCCGGCCGGCGCTTCTATCTCGCGACACTGTTCGTCCCACAACTCAGCTCGCAACCCGAATCCCCACACCCACTGATCGTCGCCTATCTGCGAGCCGCAGCCCAATACAGCACCGAACGACCGAGTAGCCGACACCCGCGCCAGCAAGTCGCTTCGTAAACCGGCTGCCACGCAGAAAGTCGCATACAGCGAGAATCACTTGACATAGGAGCAACGGCCAGATACGCCCGCTTGACACGGGCGCACGTCTCAGGAGAGCGCCCGGTCGAGCGCGCTGAGCAGGCGTGTGGAGGCGGCCTCGTCGCGGATGGCGATCCGCACGTGGCGCGGCTCGCCGAGCGCTCCGCCCGCTGCGACGAGCACCCCCGTGCGAGCAAGGCGCGCGGACAGCTCGCCGCCGTCCACCGACGGGTGGGCGACCCACAAGAAGTTGGCCTGGCTGTCGGACACTTCGAAGTGGCGTTGGCGCAGGGCGATCGTCAGACGGGTGCGCTCGCGCGCGACCGACTTGACGCGCTTGGCCAGCAGCTCGGTGCAGCTGCGCAGCGCCTCGAGCGCCCCCGCCTGCGATATCTCGCTGACGCCTAGATCGGGTTCGAGCTCGGCGAGCAGCTCCTCGGCGCCGGGGCCTCCGAGCGCATAGCCGCAGCGTAGGCCCGCGAGACCCCATGCCTTGGAGAAGCTGCGGAACACGAGCAGTCGCGGGTGGTTCTCGAGCAGTGCGAGCGAGGCATCGGTTGGCTGGGCATCGGCGAACTCCACGAGCGACTCGTCGAGCAGCACGGCCACATTGTCGGGCAGGCCGTCGAGCAGCCGCTCGAGCTCGCCGACGGCGAGCAGCTCTCCGGTAGGGTCGTTGGGGCTCGCGAGCGCCACGACACGCGTGTTGTGCTTGCCGACGGCGTCGAGCAGCGTGTCCACCCCCCCGCCGACGGGCACCGCGCGACCGTGGGCCCGGCGCGCCATGATCGGAAAGAGCGGGTAGGAGGGCCACGAGGTGACGAGCTCCTGACCGGGCTCGATCAGGGCTCGCGTGGCGGCGCTCAACAGCTCGGCGGCTCCGTTGCCGACGATCAGACGCGCCGGCTCCACACCGTGGCGTTGGGCGAGTCTCGCACGCAACTGCGATCCGCGCATGTGCGGGTAGCGCTGCAGTCCGCGCCGGGCTACGAACGTGATCGCGTTGACGATGTCTGGATGCGGTAGCTCGGGCCAGGTGGTCTGGGAGAGGTCGAGCGTGATCACACGCGTGAGCGCCTTGCGCTTGCGCTCGGCTGCCTGCTCGCGCAGTTCGCTGTTGACCTCCTCCTCGGAGAGGCCTTCGAACTGGCGGTAGTAGTCGAGCAGGCCCATGGCGTCTAGTTGCCCGTCGCCCGTATGACCGCTTGGAGCGTGACTATCTGCGGCCGGTCCTTCGCGGTGCGTTGACGACCCCTCACAGCGCACACGTCCAGTCCGAGGCGTCGCTCACGGCTTGTTTCCAGGCATCGAGCTGGACCCGGGTCCGTGGATCACCAGGAACCAGAATGAGAACCCAGCGGCGCATACGGCGGCGGTCGCCGCGAACACGCGGCCCAGCGCCCCCGTGCGCTGGTCGTAGCCGGCGGCGCGCCGCACCAGGATCCAGGCGTTGTCGAGCCGGCGCTGGATCATC
>DASUDH010000221.1:0-5233 GCA_036275675.1 Solirubrobacteraceae bacterium
GGGGGGGGACGCGACCGTTAAGAGCGCCGATGAGCGCCCACCGCCAACTCGAGGTCAGGCGCTGAGGCCCACCGGGCAGGCGATGCCCGTTCCACCCAGTCCGCAGTAGCCGCCCGGGTTCTTCTCCGGTTCACTTTTGGCGGAGGCGTTGTTCGCGCCGGTCCGAGTGGCGGATTGAAGGCGTCGATCCGCCCGTCATATCTCCTTCGGGGAGGGGTAGCGGCTGCGGGCTAGCTCGTGCCGAGAGCCGCGCGCACGAGCAGAGAGAAGCCCATGTAGAGGTGGGACAGGCCCGCTGCGGCATCGAGGAACTGCATTCGCTGGTGCGCATCTTGGAAGGGATCGTCAGCTACAGCCTCAAGCTTGTCGCGGTGGTGACCCCAATGGATGAGGTCTCCGTACTGGTAGGCGCTGATGAGGGTCTGCGGTGACATTCCGCCCTCGCCAGGGATGCCTGCTGGCATGCGACCCTCGGCCCGGAGCTTTTGGCCAACGCGCACCTTCAGGTTCTCTTGTAGAAGGCTGGCGCGAGCCTTCTTCCAAGCGTCGAGCTGTCGTGCACGCTCACTCACGCGGTCATCTTTCGCGCGTTCGTTCGTCTGCTTGAGGATCTCGTGTACGCGGACAAAACGCGCAGGGTCGCTCTTCTCGGTCGAGTGCATCTGACGAAACAGGGTGGCAAACCCGCGCGTGATCTCGTTGGTCACGAACTCCGTCTCGACGCTCTCCTGCACACCTCCTTCCCCAATGTTGACGGTCATTTCGTTCCTGCCGGACAACAGGCTGCTCTCGGCCATCTCCTCGGCGGTATGGATGAACCGATCGAGTATCTCCCGATCGGCTTTGCTGGGAGCGTTCGAGAGCGGCGGGAAGGCGTCGGGCGCGGGGAGAGCGAAAACGAACTCCAACATCTTCCACCAGAACTCGAAGCCCTCCGGCTGCGAGGAGCGATGGGAAAGCGGCGCAGGGAACCGGAGCTTGGTGGTCGAGGTCGCGAGCCACTCGTAGCTCCGAGCTTGGATCGTTATCTCGCCAGGTCCCCTCATCGCAGGACCAGTCTAGAAATCAGGCGAGGCGATCGTTCTCTGCGGGCGCTGCCTGCGCTCCGAGGACGGGCACGGCAGCTTCGCTGGAAGCCGGTGCCGTACGAGCGGTGAGCGACCGTCGCTGCATCGTGCGCGGAGGGTCGTTGAGTGCCCAGCGCCGCGACGCTCGCTGCTGCTCCGCGGGGGTGCCGGACGCAACGACTGTCGCATGCGTCGCTCCTTGGCATCGCCTCAGCGCCAGTTCCGGGCAGCCGCTGCCACAGCGTTCCTCTCGCCGACTCCGAGGATTGTCACGCCGCTGGGCTCGGCCTAGCCTTTACGAACTCGCCGGCCTACTCGTTGCGCGCAGGGTCGCGGTGCGCGTTCATCGTCGCGGCGGTACTTGTGTCGCTCGCCCTGCTTCGCGTCTGGGGGACTTAGGAGGGGCGCCCGGCGACGACGAACCGCGCGATCGACTCAAGTGCGGGGCTCATGCCACGGACTTCGACGCGACCCGAGTTGCGCAGAGCCGGGTCCAGCTTCGCGAATAGCTCGTCGGCGAATGACGGCGAGACGGTGATGATCCCCTCGAAGTCGACGATCACCGGCTCGGTGGTGCCCCGAGCTGCGTCCTCGATGCGACTCCGGATCCGCTCCGCGTTGCCGCGTCCGAGCAGGACGCCGCCGAACTCGTCTGCGAGCCTAATCGTCATCGGATGCTGGGCTAGGGTGGTCATGTTCGAGCTGCTGGTAGACGGCGTTGATGTCAAGCGGGCGGTCGGTGCGCGCGCGGAGTGCGACTAGCGTGCCGGGCATGAACTCGGCTTCCGTCCGGACCTCATCGGTCGATCCCGAGTATACGGCGCCATAGCCTGACCGTACCAGCAGTGAGCCGCCGTTTGCGGCAAGCAGCCGCCTCGTGATGTAGAGGCCGATTCCGGAGTTGCGGTCAGGGGTGGAGGTCACGCGGGCATCGAGCGCGGTCGAGATGGCGGAGGCGTCGTCCTCGATATCGGCGTAATCGGGGTTGGCCGTGAGGCTGGCGCGAACGCCGCGACCGAGATCGACGATCCCGATCTCGAACTGGCTCGTCTTGTTCCAGCCCTGGGCGGCACCGAAGCCATGCTCGGCCTCGGCGTGGTGCACGACGTTCTCGCTGACCTCGGAGAGACACACAAGGACAGCGGAGCGGGCGATCTCGTCGGTCTTGCAGCTCTCGTTGAGCGCTTCGGCGAGGGTCTTGGACACCTTCCAGTAGTCGCTGTCGTCGGAGAACATCAGGCAGGGCCGGAAGCCGTGGGTCGGGTTGCGCGTGATCGGCTCAGGTATTTCCTCGCCCCCGATGAGCGACCGGATCAGGTTCATCCGCATCAGGTAGTTCTTGACCTGAGGCGAGTTGGGCGGGATCAGTGCGCTGTCCTCGCCGATGAGCTTGGTCTCGTCGACCCGACGGAGCGCGGCGATAAGCAGGGCGAGGGCGGTGGGACCGATCGAGACGAGCCTCGACATGTCGACCTCTATGCGGGCCGGCTCCTCGAGCTCGAAAAGGGGGCGGAGGAGCCGGATCAGTCGCTCGAGGCGTCGCTGCTGGAGCACGAACGCGCCAGGGAGGTCGATATGCACATGAGGGAGCTTGCTTGACATCATTGTTTCCTTGGCCTGGGCTGAGGCAAGGGGGACGATCAGCCTAGACACCCTGCGAAGTTCGCAGCGGCCGGTCGGGGCCTTGAAACGCCGCTGCGCGAGGGACACTTGTTGCGTGAGCAACGTGATGAACCGGCTGATCCTCGCAGGGGCGAGACGTGGCGAGCGTGTCGGTGCGCTCGCGAGGCTTGCTGGGAGTCCAACGTTGGACTCCGACACCTCACGCCAGGAGCGTCTGAACCGTCTCTTCGCCGAGCGTGAGGAGGCGATGCAGCGAAGCGACGAGGACGCGCTAGCGTTCACGGCGCACCGCATCGACCAGCTCGTGGACGAGGCGCGTGCGGCGCGGAGGTCGGCCGAGTCCGATCAGGGGGAGCAGCCGGGCTTCGACGGCGGCGTACAGCGGCGCCCAAGGTCGCCGGTCAGAGGAGCGACGCCGACCGCGACCGAGTTGATGCGGCAGGCGCTTGTCCAAAGCAGTGTCGAAAGAGCCGCCATACCGCCTGAGCTGCGAGCGAGCAACCTCAAATTGTGACGACCCAAGGAGGCCGAGTCACATGGACATCGCCATCGAGAACCTGCCTGCCTATGAGCAGATCAGCAGCGAGCCGATCCGCGAGGCGGCCGCGCAGTTCAGCGCTGCACGGGCCTCCCTCCACGAGTCGAAGAGATCGCTCATCGATGCAGAACAGACGCTCCCATGTAGCCAGTGGAAGGACGCCGAGCTGTCAGAGGCCGCGAGAAACGCCGGCAAGCCCGAGCCGAAGCGTGTCCACACCCAGCAGCACGAACGGCGGATCGCCGATCTGGGACACGAGCAGCGGGTCTGCGAGCTTGCAGAGCGGCGAGCGGAGCAGAGCCTCGTCGACGCTCTCGACGAGCACGGGCAGATGTGGGTCGAGTCGATCGACGCTGAGCTGGCGAACCTCGATGATGCCTGGACTGAGCAGGTCCGCGAGCTGATCGCGCTGCACGAGAAGCGCTCCGCCGTGATCGCCACCAGATCGAAGGTCTGCGGCCCGTCCGGCCGAGCTGGCGCGCTCGGTTTCAAGCCGAGCGAGATCAAGGGCCTGGATTGGGCGACCGGCACGAATGATCGGCAGACTGGCTACGTTGATGCTGGCAGCGTGTTTGGCGCTCTCAGCGACCTCGGTATGCCCGAGCCGGTCGCTGAGAAGGAGTCACAGCAGCACAGACCGCCGACGATGCCGAACGTCGGGCCGAATCGAGGCCGCCGCGACGTCGAGAACGAAATCGCCGAGCGCCGCGAGTTCGCCGAGCGGGCCTCATCGCCCGAGCGCGTCGAGGCGCGACAGAGACGCTCCGAGCTGCTTAGACAGCAGAATGAGGCCGCCAGGACGGCGGAGGTTGGCTGAGGTGGCAACCGTCGCTGTCGATGGAACGCTGCTGCACGTCGTGGCAGGCGGCGGCGTCGTGGTGATCACGGACAATCCGCGCAACGCTGGACATGTGCTCCCGCTGAACCAGGCAGGCAAGCTCGGCGAGCTACTGGACATAGCCGCGAGCGACGAGGCTCCGCGCGGCCTGCTGGGCAGCGTCTCGACCGTAGATGGCGTGCTCATGCATGTCGTACGGTCGTCGTGCCACGTCACGCTTCACGATCAACCGGACCCGCGGGCTCACAGCGGCTGGACGCTGCGCATGGTCGACCAGGTGGTCGCTCTACGGGACGCGATCAGCGACGCCGTCGGCGTGAGCACGCAGTGAGCGACGAGGTGAGCGGTCCGGGCTTCGACCAGCTTGTGCCCATCGGCAACGTCAGCCGACTTCGATCCGATCGAACGCATCGCCCAACTCGGCCATCGTCGCGTTCATTCCGTGTACGAGCTTGACGAGCGCGGCCCAGCTCGGATTGCGTGCGCCTCGCTCGACGTCGCTGATGTAGGTGGGATGCACGCCTGTCCGGTTGGAGAGCTCTTCCTGCGTGATCCCGAGATTGCTGCGCAGGGTTTTCACGGCCATGCCGAGGTTTCGCTGTAGCTGGTCGGGCGTCGCCATGCCGGCGGCAAGGCTCGCGGCTCGTGGCCCTCAACACCATAGGCGATGAGTGAGGTCTATGATTGGCCATCGAAACTGAATATCTGCCGCACCGGGCGGTGGAGTCGCCCGAACGAGCAATCGGGGCGAAAGGGCAATGCCACATGGATAACGCTTCTGGAGCAGTGTTCTACGACGACCGTACTGTCGTGAGGGCCGAGTTCAAGGCGATGCTGGCGTGAGCGACAAGGAGAAGCCGATAGCAAAGCTGCTGGCGCAAGGAGGCGGCCCGCTCTACCTGTACCCCGATCGCCTTGAGGAGGGGCACGGCTTCGCCTTTAGGGACCGTCGTGCCTTCTCTCTCGACGGCCTGAGCGTGAAGGTGCAGGCGATGGGCGGGGGCATGGGGCACATCACGCTGCGCAAGCGAGAGACGATGCTCACGATCTACGGTCCTGGCGTTGCGCTGACGCGAACGGCGAAGGGCGCCGCCGTCAAGAGGCTGTTGCGGTTTGAGGCGGTCATGTTGAGCGCGCTTGCAACGGCGGATGGAGGCAGCGGATGAT
>DASUDH010000222.1:0-4617 GCA_036275675.1 Solirubrobacteraceae bacterium
CCGGGCGCGCAGTCCTATTGGGGTGTTTCGGCGTCCTCGCTCGCGATCGCGGGTGGCCTGATCACGTTGGAAGACCTGCAGCGGGGGCGGATTGAACACGCGTTGTCGATCGCGATCCCGAACGTTCGCGCGGGTGTTTACGCTTCGCCGGCGCAACGCGACGACGGCAAGTCCTCGAGTCAGTCGTCGCTGCCCGAGGGCGCCCACTTGCGTTTGGATCCGAGCCTTGATCTCTCGACGCTGCGCTTGCCGTGGTTTACGTTGCTGATCGCGCAAGCCGCGCAGCGCTACGGGATCTATGTGCGCGACGGTGCGACCAACGTGCACTTCTACGCCCAGGACCCGATCCCGACCGGCACCGAACCGTACAGCGGACCGACCGGCTACTTCGAAGGTCAGTACCCGTACAAGCTGCTCGCCTCCTTCCCCTGGAACCGTCTCCAGCTGCTCAAGATGGAACTCCACAGCGGCTGAGACCCGCTGATGGGCCTGTGAAGATCTTGACACCCGTATTTCTCTAACGCCAAACAAACATTCATTCCAACGGTGGCGCAACACCGCTGGAGTTGGCTGTCCTCCAGCTCTCATCTACGAGGGGACACGGAAGACTTCAACTCGGAGGGTTGTTCATGGCGCTTGCTGTCAATGGAGTGGAGGCGGAAGGGTCCGCTTACTGCGCCACACGGGACGAATCTGACGGTAGGGACGACACAAAGACCGGAAGCAAAACGGAGGAGGCCACGAGCATGGCGGTGTCTCGCGCGGTCAAGCGAGCCCAGTGTGGCGATCGCGATGCGCTCGGGTTCCTCTACACGCGCTACGCCGACAACGTCTACGGCTACGTGCGCAGCATCGTCCACGACCACCACGAGGCCGAGGACATCACTCAGCACGTCTTCACCAAGCTCATTCACGTGATCGGCAAGTACGAGGAGCGCGACGTGCCATTCTTCGCCTGGATCCTGCGAGTCGCGCGCAACGTCGCCGTCGACCACCTCCGCCGCCAGCGCATGATTCCGGTCGAGGAGGTCAGGAAGACCGACGAAACAGCCCCCGACCCGGTGGGCTCCGGGCGGATGAACGATCTGCGCGAGGCCCTCTCCAGCCTGCCGCTGGCTCAACGCGAGGTGCTGGTCATGCGCCACTTCGCGGGGCTCTCTCCGGTGGAGATCGCTCTGCGCACGGGTCGCTCGGAGGGCTCGATCCACGGCTTGCACCACCGTGGCCGCCGAGCCCTCATCGCCGAGCTGACCAGTCGCGATGCCGCGCCCTCCACGGCCGCAGCTCGCGCTGTTGCGCCCGAGCTCGCCGGCTAGCGAGCTTTGCCAGCCGGTGACCGCTCGGTCTTTCTACGCCTAGGAGGGCGCGCCGTACCCTGCGCTCGGGAGACCCGCTTAGAGCCCGTCCGCGGTGTAGCCGGCGCGGTCTCGCATGGTCAGCGCGATACGCGTGTGTCGTCGCGGCCGTAGGGGCTCGTGGAGATCTCGCGCGCGATCCGCCCGCTGTCGAGGTCGGCCAGGTAGTAGAGCACGGCGAAGGTCATCACTTCCTCGGCCGAGACCCCCAGGCGGGTCGACTCCTGCTCGACTGCCTCCCGCGCGAAGTCGTCGAGTCGCAGCTCCACGCCGCACCCTGCGCCAAGGTCGTGACGGCTTGCCGCTGATGGCCTAGGCACGATCGGACCCCGTCGGATGATGCTCACTACGTGTCAACGTTCGATCCACGCCAAAGCTCGCGCCGATCGGCCAGCCGAGGGTAGGAAAAGCGGCTGGTGTGGCTGCCCGGCGCCGGCGACACGTCGGCTACAGCTTCGGAACCTTGAGTTCAGACAGCGTGAAACCTGGATCTTTACCAAAGGTTCGACGAATTTTAGCACGTAGCGAGGCGTAACGTCGTACGGCCTCGCTGTGCCGGCCCCTGGCGATATAGAGCTCCAGCAACTGCCGGTGCACGTCCTCGTCGTATGGCTGCAGGCCGGCGAGTCGCTCGATGCTGCGGATCGCGCTGTCGATCAGCTGCCGGTCGAGACGGATCTGGGCGAGGCTGCGCAGTCCCATACACGCGAGATCGTGGAGCCGGTGGCGCTCGAGCATCGCCCAGTCGGCGTAGGGGGTGTCGGCCAGGAAGTCGCCACGGTAGACGGCGAGCCCCCGCTCGATCTCCTCGGCCGCCGCTTGCGGCGCGATTTCCACCGCCGCGAGCCCGGTGGTCACATGCTTCTCGAACTCGTCCGCGTCGACCTGGATGTTGTTGAGGTTCAGTCGATAACACCCGGCGCCGGAGATCACGAACGTCGAGGGTTCCCGGTTGCCGCGCTGGGGCTCCAGCTTGCGCCGCAGCGCATGGATGTAGTAGCGCACGCTCGCCGCAATCGCGAAGTCCGCCTCCGGCCAGATGTTCTCGCCGATCTCGTCGGCGTGCACCGCACGATGGCGCTCGGCCACCAGATACTTCAGGAGCTGACCCGTACGTTGATCCAACCAGCTCCCACCGATCGGACCCTCCGGCGACTCGACCACCGTCCTCCCCAGCGTGTGGATCCGCAAGCTTGGTCCTGCCATCCAATGCGGATCGGTGCGCCGGCGGCGATCGCCGCTCACCCCGGGTCGGAGCTGCAGCACCACACGGTCACCCTCCTCGCCGAGCGGAGCGGCCCCGATCCACATCGCCTCGACGTTCTCGCCTGTGACGATGTCCACGCGCACCTCCGGGAGCGAGCTTCCATGCGCAAGCGCAAGCTCGGTCACGCACGCCTCGGCGAGCACGGTCTCCGGTGCGCGACATCCCAGCAGTCGGCAGCAGGTCAGCGTGGCGGCGTCATGGCCGGTCGCTTCGATCAGGCGGGCAGCCGCGAGGTTGCGCGAGACGACCTTGCCGTCACGATCCACCACCACGAGCCCGTAGGGGAAGTGCCGGAAGGCTTCGTGCTCCTGGGTGGTCGCCCATCGAGCAGGGTGGCCGTCAGGATGACGCACCGGGCGGTGCTTGCTGTCGGCATGGGCCTCTGCTCGCGACACCGTCTAGCTCCACTTGATCACCCTGCGATCGGCGGACGGCACGAACGTAACCATGCTCCGAGTCGATGTCAAGAGGCGACGAGCGTAAACCATATATTGGACTATCGTGAGGGATCAACGGTTGCAAGCATTGAATTTGACAATATGGAATTCATGGATGCAAGCGCCGTCTCGAGGGCTCACGGAGTCGCCGAGTCGGTCGACAACGCCCCGTCCTCCACCCCGCCGTCGAGCGTCGAGCTCGCCGCGCCTCGCCAGTCCCCATCTTCTCTGAGACGCTTACGCCGGGTGCGTGCCAGCGCGAGGATGTCTCCGATCCGCTCACGGTCGCGGGCGTTGATGCCTCCGCACACGAGAAACATCGCTCCATAGGCGACCGTGCCCCCCGCCAGCGCGAGCAACAGCCCCCCGGTCGAAGGGAAGGTATGCACCAGCAGGCCGGCGGTCCCAAACCCTGCGGCATAGGCGCCCAACAGCGCAAGGCGCTCGCGTATGGGCCAGGTCACATGCAACGCGTTCGAGAGGAAGGGGCGCAGCGCGATCGTGTTCCACACGACCACCACCATGAAGCCGGCCAGCAGCCCCACCGCGGGCCCGGTCACGCCCATGCGCGGCGTGAGCACGATCGTCAGGCCGATCGTGACCGCCAGGCGCAAGACCTGGATGACGCTCGTCAGCCCGGCCCGTTCGACCGCCCACAGCGCCTGCGTCTGGGTCGCTGTGATCGATGCCAACGCGGGGAACAGGAGCAGCAGCACGAGCGCGTCGCTGGCTCGGCTGAAGCCCGGCCCGAAGAGCTCGAGCACCGAGTGTGCAGCCCCACCAAAGGCCGCCGCGACCAGCAGCATTCCGGTCATTCCGTAGCGGATCGAGTCGATCAACGCCCGGTCGAAGCCCTCCCCGTCGCCCCTGGCCTGGCGACCGACGAGGGTCGGGTAGAGCACTTCTACGATCCGCACGTTCACCTGCTGGAGCCGCTGCGGGATCGTCTGCGCCCGGCTGTAGGCGCCGACGAGCGCCACCGGGGCAACTGCCCCCATCGTCCAAATACCTGCCTGCTGACTGGCACCCTGGGCGATCGAGCCGGGGGTGATCTTCAGCCCGAAGCGCACCAGGCCTGGCAGTGCCCGCATACCGACGCGATATTCGGCCCGACTCAGTCGCCCTCGCACGAATGGTCGCAGTGCGACGATGCGATGGCACAGAGCCGTGAACGAAGCAGCGATCAGCGCGATCACCAGTCCCCAGATCGAGCGCCACGCGAGGCCGATCGCCGCCGCGATCACAATGAAGCTGAGGGTTTCATGCAGCCTCACCCAGAACAGCTCCCGCCCGGCCACGAACGCCGAGAAGACCGCGTCGAGGTTCCAGCAGGTGTTCGTCACGACCACATAGCCGGCGAGGCTCACGAATGTCGGAGCCACGAGCTCGGGGTGATGCAGCGGCCCGCGAAACACCAGCCAGGACACCACGGCGGCGAGCAGCGCGACCACGGTGGTCAGGGCCCATGAGAACGTGAACACGGCGGCGAAAAGCTGCGTCACGCGAGGATGGCGCTTGGGCAGTCCGGTGATCTCCTTGATCAGAGCTCGCTGCTCCT
>DASUDH010000223.1:0-4507 GCA_036275675.1 Solirubrobacteraceae bacterium
AGCATCGTGGCGAAGCGCGGGGAGATCATGCCGGCGCCCTTGCACTGCGCGCTGAGGCGCACGACGCCGGAGGGGAGCTCGACCTCGAGGTTGGCGCGCTTCTCGAACGCGTCGGTGGTTTGGATGGCGTGCTGGAAGTCGGTGTCGCCCTCGCGGCGCAGTTGGCTCTGCGCGTCGAGGATCCCGCGCAGCATGCTCTCCACGGGCAGGTATTGGCTGATCCCGCCGGTGGAGCCGAGCAGGACCTGCTCGGGCTGCGCGCCGACGGCGATCGCGGCGGCGCCCTGCGTCTTGGCGGCGTCTTCCAGGCCACGCCGTCCGGTGGCGGCGTTGGCGCAGCCGGAGTTGGCGAGCACGACCCGCAGCGCGGAGAGGGCACAGCGCTCCTGGCTGAGCAGGACCGGCGCGGCTGGGACGCCGGTGTCGGCGAAGCGCGCCGCGGAGACGGGGCTGGGCGAGTCGCACACGAGCAGCCCGAGGTCGGGGTTGCCGGACGGCTTGATCCCGCACCCTACGCCCGCGGCGCGGAAGCCGGCGGGCAGGCCGGCGTCGGGCCCGAGCTCGCGCACGTGCGCGGGCGCGTGGACCCAGCGCGAATGGAAGAACGGCTGCGGCGGCCCCGCCGCGGCCCGATCGCCCCACACGTCCTTGCCGGCGCTCACGACGACCCCTCCCCATGCCAGCGTTCCCACGCGGCTCCATCCGACCCTGGCTCCGCGGAGTGGGCGCTGACCAGCTCGTACTCCCCATTCTCGACCGTCCCTCCCCTCACAGCAGCCCCTCCGTCTCCGGTAGGCCGAACATCAAATTGAGACTCTGGAGAGCCTGCGAGGAGGTGCCCTTCCACAGGTTGTCGATCGCCGAGAGCACAATGATCTTGCCCGTGTGCTCGCTGACCGCGACGTGCAACCGGCAGATGTTGGTTTCGCGCACGTCGCGCACCTCGGCGGGCGCCGGCGCCAGCTCGACGAACCGCTCATCGGTGTAAGCGTCCCTGTACATGGCATCCAGCTCACCCTGAGCGACCGGTCGCGTCGGCGTCACGTAGCAATCGACGAGCTCACCCTGGTCGAGCGGAACGAGGTGCGGGGTGAACTGCACACGCAGGCTCGTCCCGAGCACGCCGAGCTGCTCCTCGATCTCGGGGGTGTGGCGGTGGTGAACGATGTTGTACGGGAGGATGTTCTCGCCGCTGTTGGAGAAGTGCGTCTGCCAGGTGGCTGAGCGTCCGGCTCCCGACAGCCCCTGCTTGGCGTCGATGACAAGATCGGCGATCAGGCCGGCGCGGGCGAGTGGGGCGAGCGCCAGCACCGACGCGGTCGGGTAGCAGCCGGGCGTCGCGACGAGCCCGGCGCTGGCGATCGCCTCGCGATAGAGCTCGGGTAGTCCGTAGACCGATTCGGCGAGCAGCTCGGGATGCGGGTGGGGGCCGTACCAGCGTTCGTAGGTGGCGAGCTCGCGCAGGCGGAAGTCGGCGCTGAGGTCGCACACGCGCACGCCGCGAGCGCGCAGCGCGGCCACGATCGGGGCCGATGCAGCATGCGGGTAGGCGACGATTGCCGCGTCCACGTCTCCGTGGCGGTCGAGATCGAGCTCCTCCAGTTCGAGCGGCACGCGGTAGCGCGGATAGAGCTCATCCAGCCGCCGGCCCGCGCCCGCGCGCGCGGTGACGGTCTGCAGCTCAAACTCGGGATGGCGCCAGAGCAGGTGCGCCGCCAGCGCCCCCGCGAAGCCGCTCGCTCCTGCGACGAGCGCTCTAGGCACGCAGCTCACCCCCCAGGCCACCCAGCGCGGCGACGATCCGCTCGCGCACGGGCGCGACGTCCTCGTCGGTGAGCGTGCGGTCGGGCGCCCTGAACGCGAGCGAGAGCGCCAGCGAGCGCTTGCCCTCGCCGACCTGAGCTCCGCTGTAGACGTCGAACACGCCGACCTCGTCGAGCAGGTCGCGCGCGGCTTCGCGCACCGCCTTTAGCACCTGCGCGGCGGGGACCCGCTCAGGAAGCACGACGGCGAGATCTTGGCGCAGGGTCGGGAAGGAGATCACGTCGCGGAAGCTGCTCTGCAAGGCCGCGATCGCGAGCAGCCGGTCGAGCTCCAGCTCCATAGCCGCGACGCCGCCGAGGTCCCAGGAGCGCGCGACGAGCGGGTGCAGCTCGCCGAGCCAGCCGAGCTCTTCGCCGTTGCACACCACAGCGGCGGAGCGTCCCGGGTGCAGGAATGGCTGAGGCCCCGGACGGCATTCGAGCTCCACACGCAAAGCGGCGCCGAGCGCTTCGAGGACGCCCTTGACGGCGAACAGGTCGGCTAGCGGCGGGTCGGGAGTGCCCCACGTGGCAGGCGCGACGCGGCCGCTGAGCAGCACCGCGAGCGCGCGCCGCTCGCGCACCCCGGTCTCCCCGACCACCCCCTCTGAGGGCGGTGCCCCGCTCTTCAACCCAGTCTGTTGGACCGTGTGCTCCGCTGCCCCCCCGGCGCGGTCGACGGCGCCTGCGCCGCCATCAGGGGCGCCCCTGACGTCATCGAGTGCGAACAGAGTTCCAACCTCGAACAGGTGCAGGTCGGTCATCCCGCGCGCGGAGTTGTGGCCAGCCACGTCGAGCAGCGAGCCGAGCAAGGTGGTGCGCAGCAGCGACTGGTCCTCCGAGAGCGGGTTCTCGAGCACGGGCGCGCGCCGCCGCGGGTCATCCGGGGCCAGTCGCAACCTGTCGTGGAGCGCGGGTGAGGTGAACGTCCAGCCGACCGCCTCGTAGAGGCCGCGCCCGACGAGCGCGTCGACCGCGCGGCGACGCAGGCGCTGCTCGGCCGAGAGGCGACCATGGGCCTCCTGGCCTGCGCCGCGCACAAGCGCCGCCTCAGCCGCGCGGTGGACGGCGGGCAATGTCGCCGGCAAGGCGGCCAGCCCGTGGATGCGGGCGACCTCCTCGATCAGGTCGGCCTCGCGCGTGACGTCGTTGCGGCGCACCGGCGGCACGGTCACATCCAAGGCCGGCTGCCCAGCTCCCGAGTCCGCATCTACCTCGCTGGCGCCGAAGTCGAGCGCCTGCAGGATCTCGGCCTGGCGGGCGCGCGGGACGGGCATCCCGAGGATCGCCTCGACGCGTTGCTCGCGCAGGCGGATGGTCTGTGAACGCGCTCCCTCCCAAGCGACGTCGATCGTGCCGGGCACGACCTCGGCGCCGCACAGCTCGATCATCAGACGGGTGGCGAGCGCCTGCGCATACATGCACTGCTCGGGCGCAAGGCCCTTCTCGAAGCGCGCCGACGCCTCGCTGCGCAGGCCGAGCGCCCAGGAGGTCCGATGAATGTTGGGCCCGCTCCAGTTGGCGACCTCCATCAGCACACGGGTCGTGCCCTCACCAACCTCCGAGCGCTCGCCGCCCATGACGCCCGCGATCGAGGTGGGGCCCAGAGCGTCGTCGATCACGACCATCTCGCCGTCGAGCGTGCGCGCCCGACCGTCGAGCGTCGTCACCTGCTCGCCGTCGTGCGCGCGCCTGACCGTGAGCCGGCCACCCGCGACGCGGTCGAGGTCGAACGCGTGCAAAGGCTGGGCTGTGAGCAGCATCGCGTAGTTGGTGATGTCCACGACATTGTTGATCGGGCGCTGCCCAGCCGCCGACAGGCGCGCCTTCAGCCACGGCGGCGAGGGCGCGATCGTGACGCCCTCGAACGCGCGCGCAGTGAAGCGGTGGCAGAGGTCGGGGCACTCGACGACCACCTCGACGCCATCGAGCGGGCCCTCACTGCCGGGGTCCTCTCCCCACGGCTCGGGCGCGAGCGGAGCGCCGCTGGCGGCGTGCAGCTCGCGCGCCACCCCGTACACCCCCAGGCAGTCGGGCCGGTTGGGCGTGATCTCTAGCTCGAGCACGTCGGTGGAGATCGCGAGCACGTCGGCCAGCGGCGTGCCGGGAGCCAGCTTGGCGTCCGCGAACAGCTCGTCGAGCACCATGATCCCGCCGTGGTCGGAGTCGATCGCGAGCTCGTCCGCGGCGAGGATCATGCCGTTCGAGGGGACCCCCCTGAGCTTGGCGGCCTCGATCGCGGTGCCGTCGGGCATCACCGCTCCGGGCAGCGCGACGGCAACCGTCTGACCGGCGGCGACGTTGGGCGCCCCGCACACGATGCCGGCGGGGCCGGGCTCCCCCACGTCCACCTCACACACCCGCAGCCGGTCGGCGTCGGGGTGCGGCTCGGCCGCGAGCACACGCCCCACGACGAAACGCTCGGAGGAGGGCACGCCGTGGTGGAGGATCGTCTCGACCTTCGTACCGGTCATCGTCAAGCGCTCCTCGATTCCGGCGGTGTCGAGCCCGGGGGAGCAGTACTCCCTCAGCCAGTTCAACGGCACGCGCATGTCAGCGGTCCTCCGACATCAGCCGAACTGCTCGAGGAAGCGCAGGTCATTTTCGAAATAGAGCCGCAGGTCGGGGATGCCATGCCTGAGCATCGCGATCCGCTCGACGCCCATTCCCCACGCGTACCCCTGCACCCTCTCCGGGTCATAACC
>DASUDH010000224.1:0-2757 GCA_036275675.1 Solirubrobacteraceae bacterium
CCCGTCACGCTCCCACACGAGCGAGTAGTTGGTGCGGTCTTGCACAGGACATGCGAAGTCCTCCTCGTAGAACGCTCGCCAAGCCTCCCGCGTGGGTAGGAGTGCTCGATCGACCCCCAGTATCCGGAGGTGCTCGTCCGACGCATCGTGGAAGTAGTCGATCCGAATGCCTACCTCAGCTAGACGCATCTCCCTCACCGTGAGGCGGGCGGTCATAGTGGAGCAGCCTACTGCTCCACCAACCCCATCGAGGCGCGATCTTCAACGAAGCTCCGCCGTGACGAGGCGCAGGCCAACGTCAAGCGCGGCCTGCGTCCGCAGCTGTCCGTGGCGACGGTCCCACTCACCGCTCTCGAGGTCCTGGCGAAGCCGGTCCAAGCCGGTGTCGAGGACCGAGGGGGGCAGCAGGTGCCAGATCGAGGAGGCCCGCCGCACGTCCGGGTCGAGGTGCATCTCGGGCCGGCTCCAGAGAGCGACGCAGAAGCCATCCGTGCAATCGGCGGGCACCGGGACCACCTCGACTTGAAGACCGGGAAGGACGTCTTTGAGATGTGCGATCGACGGGAACGTCTTGCGATCGTGCTCTATGATCTCCGGTAGGTAGTCGCTACAGAGCCACATCTCCGCCGTCACGTCCAGGTCGAGGGTCAGCAAGACAATCCGCTCGCGAGTGACGCGGAGCACCTCCGCGAGGCCGCGGTCGACGTCATCCCAGTGCTGCATCGTAAAGACGCCCATCGTCGCGTCGACGCTCTTGTCCGTCAGGGGAAGGGACTCGGCGACTCCCCGGATCGCGGGAGCGGCGTCCGCTGGACGCTGGACGATCATCACGGATGAGGGCTCAACCGCGATGATCTCGCGATCCGTCGGCTCATAGGAGCCGGCTCCCGCCCCGACGTTGAGGACGCTCTCCGCGTCCCCGAGCGCTCTCCATATCGCCACCTCGAAGCGCGGGTCGGCGCGACGCACCTCGCTATAGCTGAGACCCATGCGATCGTACGCGGGAGCGTTCACTGCTTCGCTCTCGTGCGGCGACGGGGCGGTTGCACGAGACCGTCCTCGCGCAGCAGGGAGACCAGCAGCTCGACGAAGTCGCCGTAAAGGTCGTGGCGCACCGCGTCGGGGCTGACCAGCGATTCGATCGCCAAGCCGATGCCAAGCGCGCGCAGGACGAGGGCGAGGTCATCGACCGGCATGGCCAGCTCCATTCCGGCCTCTTGCTGGTACTGGGTGATGTAGTGCGCGACGGCCTCGCGCATCGCCGAGGAGCGTGTACCAAATCGCCTCGCGAGCTCGGAGTCTCGGTCAGCGTGCGCGATGAACTCCATGTGAAGGACGACGGACTCGCGATCCCGAGCGAGCCGATCCATCCACTGATCGGCCAGCGCACGAGCGCGAACCTCCAGGGGAGCATCATCTGCAAGCGCGGCCTGCGTTTCCGCCAGCTCGCGTAGCCGCTCCGCCATGTAGTCCTCAAAGACTGCAAGGAACAGGTCGGCCTTGCCGTCGAAGTTGGAGTAGACGGCGCCGTGCGAGTAGCCAGCCTCCTCGGCGATCTCCTCGACGCTGGCTGCTCGGAAGCCGTGCCGGGCGAACACCTTTGCGGCGGCGTCGATGAGCCGAGCACGGGTCTGAGCCTGTTGCTCGGCTCGCGTCAATCGTCGCGCGGCAACCATACTTGGATTATGATACCCACTCAGATTGTAAGTATCATCTCTGCTCGTGACCATCACCCGTCACCATCACGATCGGCTCACCGCACCAGTTCTCGCCGTGAGAGCGGGCGTGGTGATCCACGATCCGCAGGGTGGCGGGCCAGCCGTAAAGCAGACATGTGTCTCCTGTTCTCAGCCGATTGACGCCCATCACTGGGTCACCACCAGCCGCTCGACCGACGCTATTAGACCACGAACCACAAAAGACATCGGGCCAAGCGCCAGCCCGGTATCCCCTGGGCAGCCAAACCCTCACGGCACGGGAATAGCGGCTCAGCTTCGCAGGCGTGAGAATGCGACGACGGACGCGGCAGACCAACGCGCACACTCGCTCCGCGCCGCTTGGGATGAAAACGCCGAGGATTGGGTGCGGTGGGCTCGCTCGCCCGAATGCGACCACGCCTTCTGGCATCTGAACCTACCCGCGCTACTGGCGCTGCTCCCGCGACCTGGGGAGCTCACGCTCGACGTAGGTTGCGGCGAGGGTCGTCTTGCGCGAGCGCTCAAAGAGCTCGGACACCACGTAGTCGGCGTAGAGACCTCTCCCGCGCTCGCCAGGGCGGCGAAGAAGGCAGACCCGTCATGCGAAGCGCATGTCGCCGACGCGGCGGCTATGCCACTCCCCGATCACCATGCCGACCTGGTGATCGCCTCGCTGTCGTTAACGAACATGGACGACATGCCAGGGGTCGTTGGCGAGATCGCTCGTGTGCTGCGTCCGGAGGGACGTTTCTGCTTCTCGGTCCTGCACCCCATCAACTCCTGGGGTGACGCGGGAGCCGACTGCTTCGAGACAGTGCGCTACACCGAGGAGTTGCGGCGGAACGAAGCCCAGATGATCCTGCACGACACGCATCGTCCCCTGAGCGACTACTTCGGGGCGCTCGAGGACGTGGGCTTCCTCGTGGAGCGGATCGTGGAGCCGGTCCCTGACGACGCCTACATCGCGGCGTTCCCCGAGATCGTCCGGTGGCTCGAGCGTCCGGGATTCCTGCTTGTCCGGGCACGGCTTGCCTATGAATGATCGGCCGGACGACCCTAG